>JAFYZI010000154.1 GCA_017548725.1 Bacteroidales bacterium | reverse complement strand
CATTGTGCAGCAGCACCTGATAGCCCCGGGCACAGTTGCCGTCGGTATGGAAATACACCGAGGCGTCGGCTCCGTCTTCTAGCAGAGCCTGCCCCGTAAGGGTGAAGTCGGTATAGCTGCCGGTCATCGGCACTGACTGCCCCGCCTGAAGGTCGAAATCTCCAGGCGAGGTGCAGGCCACGGCCGCAACCATGACTATGGCTGCGATCAGGAATCTCTTCATAAGCCTTTTGTCGTGCTACTTCTTGAAGTACCTGTTGTAGAGGCCTTCGAAGCCTTTTCCGTGACGGGCCTCGTCCTTAGCCATCTCGTGGATGGTGTCGTGGATTGCGTCGAGGTTCTGCTGCTTGGCGAGAGTTGCGATGCGTTTCTTGCCTTCGCAGGCGCCAGCCTCAGCGTGCATGCGTTTCTCAAGGTTGGTCTTGGTGTCCCATACAACCTCCCCGAGAAGCTCGGCGATGCGTGCTGCATGGTCAGCCTCTTCGAATGCATAGCGACGGAAAGCATCGGCAACCTCGGGATAACCCTCGCGGTCAGCCTGACGGCTCATAGCCAGATACATTCCGACCTCTGAGCACTCGCCAGTGAAGTGGTCGTGCAGACCCTTCATGATTTCGGGATCCTTGACGTCCTTGGCTACGCCAATGACATGTTCATCAACGAATACGAGCTTGTCGTCTTCCTCTTTGATTTCGATGAATTTTGAGCCGGGAACTCCGCAGAGCGGGCATTTTTCGGGAGCGGCGTCACCTTCGTGGATATATCCGCAAACGGGGCATCTGAATTTTGCCATGATAAATGGTTTTTGAGTGTTATTGAATGATAGTTATTGTCTACTGGAATTTGCAAGGGAGTGACAGCAGGTGGTACTGGATGGTTTTTGCCATACGGAGGTGACCTTCGGTGCCGGGATGCAGACGGTCTCTCTCTGCATTGCTGAAATAGCGGGTGTGCTCGTCGAGCACGGGCATCAGGCCGCTCTCGCTATAAAGGTCGATGACAGGAGCGCTCCATATCTGGCCGCAGCGGCGGATGGCAGCCGCATAGTCTTCGATATAGAGGCCCAGGAAGTTGGCGTACATCTCGTCGGGCTGCACGTTGCGGGCGCCGAAGCGGGCATAGGCGCGGTGGAGCGGAGTCATCAGGATTATCTGCTTTGTGGGGAATGCAGTCCTGAGCTGCTGCATCAGGATGTTGCAGCGGCCACAGAAGGTCTCGCTGTCGAAGTTGAAATGCCTGTGCAGCTTGGGAGTCATCATTCCGTTGGTGTTCACTGAGTCGACAGTCTCGGTGAACCACTCTCCCATCGGCACGTCGTGGAAGAAGTCATTGGTGCCGGCGAGGATTATTATGGCGTCGAAGCTGTCGTCGACCTTGAGGGCCTGGGCAGGCAGCTGGCTCATCTTTGCGCCGTTGACGGCGTATGAGACGGTCTGCATGTCCATGAACTCGGCAAGGAACTCCCACCAGCATTTGCCGGTCCCCACCCTTATCGGGTCGCTGATGGAATCGCCCAGGATCGCCACCTTGGCGCCCTGCCACTGGGTCTGGGCCATGGCCGGAAGACAGAGGGCAAAAATGCCCGCTATAACAGAAATGAATTTCGAGATTTTCATAGCTAACAAATATAGTATATTTGCCATACAAAAACTATTTCAGGAAATGATTAATCCGGAACTTGAGACATATATCGAGAAAGAGATAATCCCGCGCTACCGCCATTTCGACAGCGCCCACTCCGAAGAGCATGTCCGCACCGTCATAAAGAACGCCCTTGAGCTGGCGAAACGCTACGACGTCGATGAGAACATGATATACACCGCCGCAGCTTATCATGACACTGGCGTCGTCGAGGGGCGGGAATTCCATCACATAGTCTCTGGCCGCATCATCCGCGCCGACAAGGAGCTGCTGCGCTGGTTTACTCCGGAGCAGATAGAGACCATAGCGCAGGCCGCCGAGGACCACAGGGCCTCGTCAAACCGCAAGCCGCGCGGCATCTACGGGCTTATTATCGCCGAGGCCGACCGCGACATCAACCCGGTGAAGATAATCCGCCGCACCGTGCAGTTCGGCTTCAACAAATATCCGGAACTTGACCGCGAGGGCCAGTGGCAGCGCACTCTCGAGCACCTTATGGAGAAATATGCAGAAGGCGGCTATCTCAAGCTTTGGATCTCTGAATCGGACAATGCTGCCAAACTCGCCGAACTTCGCAAAATAATAAAGGACACGGATAAGTTACGCGACCTTTTCGACCGCGAATACCAGCGTCTGAGGGTGCTCGATTTCCTCACCAAAAATGGAATCCCTTATGAAATATACGAGCATCCCCCGTTGTTTACCATAGAGGAAGCTCTGTCGTGGTGGGGCCAAATTCCGGAATGCACCCACTGTAAGAATCTGTTCATGCGCAACCACAAGGGCAACCGTCATTATCTGATTAGTTTCGAATGCCACAAACAGATGGACATCCACGGCCTGGAGCATGCGCTGCATCAGGGCAAGCTTTCATTCGCTTCCCCGGAAAGAATGATGCGCTGCCTCGGCCTGAAGCCGGGAAGCGTCTCACCTTTCGGTCTTATCGAGGATATCGACCTTTCCAATGCAGATCCCAGGGAACTCTTCGAGAACGGCCACAGAGTCAAGTTCTATCTGGATTCAGAGCTGATGAATTCTGAGCGCATAAGTTTCCACCCTTGCGACAACACCGCCAGCGTGGTGGTCACAAAGGACGATTTCATGCGTTTCCTGAAGCTCTGGGGTGGCGAATACGAACTTCTGGAAGTCTAGTTTCATATACAAACACACCCACAAATTATTAGGCATTTGCGATTGAGGACCCTAGCCACCCTCGGCTGATAGAGGGAGGGACCCACGCGCAGCGTGGGAGGGAGACGCGAAGCGTCGGTCCGAAATGCAAATGCCTATACGGTTAGTGTTTGAAGTAAGGGGCGTCGCCGCTTCTGGGGACAGATCCAGCCATCACGGGCCAGCCGTCCTCCCAGTCTACACGGTCCAGCCATGCCTTGCGCCCTGCGTCAGGGTCGTCGGCGTCATAACCGTGGTATATTATCCAGTCCTGACCAGCATCGTCGGTGATTATTTCGCTGCAGTGGCCTGGGCCGCGGACGTAATTGTCTCCCGACACCAGTATCTCATGGAAGTTCGACAGCATGGGATTTCCGTGGCGGTCGGTATATGGACCTTCCAGCTTGTCGCTGCGGCCAACCACGAGGGTGTAGCGGCTTCTCAGACCTTCGCAGCAGGTTCCGATAGATGCAAAGAGATAATACTTGCCGTCATGCTTGTGGATATAGCTGCCCTCGTAGGCCGTGCCGGCAATCTGGATCTTGCGGTCGAAGGGCTGGCCGACGGTGCGTCCGTCTTCGCTAAGTTCTATAAGGTAGATTCCGTAGAAGCTGCCCCAGGCCATATAGTTTTTGCCGCCTTCACTGAAGAAGTTCTGGTCGATGGAATTCTTCACTCCTGACTCCGGCGACGGAATGAGTATATGTGCATAGTGGTATGGCCCTGTCAGAGATTCTGACTCGGCGCAGGCTATACCGCTTTCCCAAAGACCGTCCCACACTCCGTTGGAAAAATAAAGGATATACCTGTCCCCTACTTTCTGTACATCCGGAGCCCAGTATCCGGCCCCTTCGACGAGATGCGGTCTGTCGTTACGGTCAAAGGCCCAGCCCGTGAATTCCCAGTCGACAAGGTTCTCTGACCGGTAGATCGGGATGTTTCCCTGGCGCTGTGTTGCGAACAGATAGAAAGCCCCGTCGTCACCGCGGATCACAGTCGGGTCGGGAGCATTCTCGTTTATCACAGGATTGTTGTATTGTACAGCCGGTTTGTGGCAGGCCGAAACTGCCAGGAAAGCAAGGAGAAGCAGGATGGTCTTTTTCATAGGAACACGGATTATTTTCAATGTTGCAGCAAATTAGTCAAATTATTTATAACTTTATCGAGATTAAGACAAATTTTAAACTATATGCCTAAATACATTATCGCCCTGGATCAGGGCACAAGCAGCTCAAGAGCCATTGTCTTCAACGAAAAAGGAGAAATCTGCTCTGTAGCTCAGAAAGAATTCACCCAAATTTTCCCGCAGCCCGGCTGGGTTGAGCACAATCCCAAGGAAATCTGGTCTTCGCAGTCCGGCGTCATGGCTGAGGCCATTGCTTCAAAGGGCCTGAGCGCCGCCGACATCGCTGCCATCGGTATTACCAACCAGCGCGAGACCACCATCGTGTGGGACGCCGAGACCGGCGAGCCGGTATACAACGCCATCGTATGGCAGGACCGCAGGACTTCATCGTTCTGCGACTCTCTGAAGATTGCCGGCAAGACGGATTTCATCCGAAAGAAGACCGGCCTTATTATCGACGCTTATTTCAGCGGCACCAAGATCCGCTGGATCCTCGAGAACGTACCTGGCGCAAGGGACAAGGCCAACAAGGGCCAGCTGCGCTTCGGTACCGTCGATTCATGGCTCATCTGGAATCTCACCGGCGGCAAGGTGCATGTGACTGACGTTACCAACGCTTCCCGCACCATGCTGTTCAATATCCACACCCTGTCGTGGGACAAAGAACTCCTGGACCTTCTGGGCGTTCCGGCTTCGATGATGCCTGAGGTTAAATCATGCTCCGAAGTATATGGCCACACAAGCACCAGCGTGCTGGCCGGCAACGTGCCCATCGCAGGTATAGCCGGCGACCAGCAGGCCGCTCTCTTCGGCCAGATGTGTACCGAGCCAGGCGCTGTCAAGAATACCTACGGCACTGGCTGCTTCCTGCTTATGAATACCGGCGAGAAGCCCATCGAGTCCCGCAACAACCTGCTGACCACCATAGCATGGAAGGTCGGCGACAAAGTCAACTACGCTCTTGAAGGCAGCATCTTTGTTGCCGGCAGCGTGGTCCAGTGGCTGCGCGACGGCCTGGGCATCATCAAGTCCAGCAGCGAGGTCGAGGCTCTGGCCGCCTCTGTTCCGGATAACGGCGGTGTTTACTTCGTGCCGGCCCTTACAGGTCTGGGCGCTCCGTACTGGGACCAGTATGCCAAGGGTTGCGTATACGGCATCACCCGCGGCTCTACCGCAGCCCACATCGCCCGTGCGGCTCTGGAGGGCATTGCTTTCCAGACCATGGACATCGTGGAGGCCATGCAGAGCGACAGCGGTGTGAAGCTGTGCGAGCTCAAGGTCGACGGCGGTGCTTCCCGCAACAATCTGCTGATGCAGTTCCAGAGCGATATCCTGGACTGCGACGTAATCCGTCCGCAGATTACCGAGACAACCGCCCTAGGCGCCGCATTCCTTGCCGGTCTGGCCGTGGGCTACTGGAAGTCTATCGACGACATCAAGTCTATCTGGGCCGTAGAGCGCCGCTTCTCTCCTGCCGACCCTCAGGCTGAGGCCAAGAAGGGCTGGAAGGATGCCATTTCAAGAACATTGTCAAAATAACCAAATACTATTATGCAACAGTACTTATTTGAATTTCTAGGAACACTGGTTCTAATTCTGATGGGAGACTGCGTCGTGGCTAACGTTTGTCTCAACAAGACCAAAGGTCAGGGAAGCGGCTGGGTAGTCATAACAATGGCCTGGGGTTTCGCCGTTATGTGCGGCGTGTTCGTCGCCGGCCCTATCAGCGGCGCCCACCTCAATCCGGCTCTGACAATAGGTCTGGCAGCAGCGGGCTCTTTCCCTTGGGCTGACGTACCCGGCTACATTATCGCCCAGATACTCGGCGGTATTGTCGGCGCAGCTCTGGTATGGGTCTTCTACAAAGATCATTTCGATATCACTGAAGACCAGGCCACCAAGCTGGGCTGCTTCTGCACCATCCCTGCCATCCGCAATTACTGGCGCAATTTCATCTGCGAGGTGATAGGCACCTGCGTGCTGGTGTTCATCATCATGGCTTTCGCCACCGAAGGCAACACTGCTGATTTCAGCCTCGGCAGCTCCGGAGCATTCCCTGTAACCATGCTCATCATGGCCATCGGTATGTCTCTCGGCGGTACCACAGGTTACGCCATCAACCCTGCCCGAGACCTCGGTCCCCGCATCGCCCACGCCATCCTCCCCATCAAGGGCAAAGGCTCAAGCGACTGGGCTTACAGCTGGATTCCCATCTGCGGTCCCGTAGTCGGCGCCCTCATCGCCGCCGGCCTCTTCGTACTGATCTTCTAACGCCATCGTTATATATCCCAAAACAGCCGGAGCCCCCCTCCGGCTGTTTTTTTTGTGAAAAATGTTTACTTTCGATTAACAAAACATCCAGGTGGCCGTCTTATTATCAAAACGATTTTTATGAAACGAATTTTAGTGACGTTGTTAATGGTGCTGGCAGTGACAGCAGTGTGTGAGGCCCGCAAGACCCCGAGCAAGGCAAGGATCCAGCAGATGGTAAATGACATGAGGACTGAGGCCCGCAAGTCAGGCATAGCAAGTGAAAGAGAATCAGTGACCCTCCCGGGTATTAAAGTGGTGTCGGACTCCAACATCGATTATGTTTCGATAGGAGGCGCAGCGATGAAGCTCGGTAAGAAGCTGGGCGGCCTGGACAGGGAAATTCCTGCGATCCGAGGCATCAACAGCATGCTGGTAGTGAGCTACGACGACTGTCCCGACCACATCAAGGATCTTTTCAACGCCAGGATGTCGAACGAGCTGCGCGGATGCGAGCTGCTGATGGAGGCGAAGAACGACGGCGAAAAGATGTCCTGCTACGGAACGACAGCCAACGACGGCGAGAACATTAGCGACATCATTATGTTCGTCCCGCAGGAAGGCGCCCTGATATGCTTCTTCGGGACCATATCTGCCAACGATCTTTCAGACCTTATAAACTCAACCAGCAAGGATTGGTAAAAACAATGAGCGCCTCCGAATTCAAAGCAACCTGGCTGCCGCTGGAGAACGGTTTCTACCGTGTGGCCTATTACATCCTTGAGGATGCGGCAGATGCTGCGGACGCAGTGCAGGACCTGTACATCAGGCTTTGGACTTCGCGGGACAGGCTAGAAGGCATACGCCAGCCAAAGGCTTACGGCATGACGATGCTGAAGAACATCTGCACAGACCGCCTCCGTCACGCAAGTGTTGCAAGGACAGAACCCCTGAAGGCTGTGGAGTTCCGCATCGGAGACGAAAGTTCGACACTGGCTGCGAGAGAAACCATCAAGGCCGTGGAGAAGGCTATGGAGAGGTTGCCGGAAAACCAGAGGAAGGTGCTGCAGCTGAGAGTATTTGAAGGTATGGAATACGAAGACATAGCCTCGGCGACCGGCCTGGCGGAAGGAAGCCTGAGGGTAATGCTCAGCGCAGCCAGGAAGACATTACGGAAACTATTGGACAATTGATTGATCATGAAAGATATTGAAACTATAGGCAAACTGACTCTGGAAGAGCTGGAAGCCATCGCGAACGACAGCAGCCTCCCTGCAGGAGATGCCGGGGCAAAGGAGCTGATCGGCAAGCTGGAGCTGGCCGACGAAGCCACAGGCCGCTCTCCGCGCAAGATGTATGTCAGCTGGATTTCTGGCATAGCAGCGACCTTCATCGTGATGCTGAGCATCGGTCTCATCCTTCAGAACCGCGGTCCGAAAGACACCTTCGACGATCCCGCCCTGGCATACGCTCAGGTTCAGGAGGTGTTCCAGAAGATTGGAAGCGGTGTGCAGCAAGGACGTGACGCTGTCGCTGAAAGCAGGGAGATGATATCAAGTGAAATGGAAAAAACAATAAATATTATACGATGAAAAAGATTATTTTGACTGCTATTCTTGCAGTGCTGTCTGTGAGCGCCTTTGCCCAGACCGGCAAGTCTCTCTACGAGAAGTATTCTGACTACGAAGGCGTGGAAGCCGTATACATCAGTCCTGCCATGTTCAAGCTGATCGGCAAGCTGACTATCGACATGGGTGAAGAGAATCTGGACATCGCCCGCCTGGTGCGTTCCATCAAGGGCATGTATATCCTGAACATGCCGAGCAGCAGTCCTGCCAGCAGGCTGGCAGGCGAGGTGTCCAACATGATCCGCAGGGGCAATTATGAGTTGCTGATGGAGGCTAAGGACAGCGGCAACCGCATGCAGATGTTCACCAATGGCGACGACAATATCATCAGGAGCTTCGTGATGCTCAATACCGACGGCGACGAGACTTCGTTCATCTGCTTCGACGGAGAGATGGTCCGCGAGGATTTCGAGAACGTCGTCCGCGATGCGATGTAGCATTGAATCTCATAACAAGCGAAACTATAAATGCAGGTCTTTTTTAGGCCTGCATTTTTTATTATATTTGAGGGATAGAAACAACTGTTATTGCTGATATGAGACAACTTATAGAATGTGTTCCGAATTTCAGCGAGGGGCGCGACAAGGCTGTTATAGACGCCATCGTGAGCGCCATCGCTGCTGCTAAGACTCCTGACGGCCGCGGCGTGAGCGTGCTGAACGTCGATCCGGGCGAAGCCACGAACCGAACCGTAGTGACATTCATCGGCGAGCCTGACGCTGTCTGCGAAGCCGCCTTCCAGGGCGCCAGGAAAGCGCAGGAGCTTATCGACATGAAGCTGCATCACGGCGAGCACCCGCGTTCAGGTGCGACTGACGTGCTGCCGCTGGTGCCCGTGCAGGACATAACCCTCGAGGAGTGCGCCGCCCTTGCCCGTAAACTCGCCGAGCGCATGTACAAGGAGCTGGGTATCCCCTGCTACTGCTACGAAGCCGCCGCCTTCAAGCCCGAGCGCCGCAATCTGGCCGTCTGCCGCGCCGGCGAATATGAAGCTCTGCCCGAGAAGATGGCCGACCCTGAGCGCAGACCTGATTTTGGACCGAAGAAATACGATGAGACCACAGCCCGCAGCGGCGCCAGCAACGTAGGCGCCCGCAACTTCCTCATTGCAGTCAATTTCAATCTCAACACCACATCTGTCCGCAAGGCCATGAGCGTCGCCTTCGACGTACGCGAAAAAGGCCGCAAGGCTCGCGAGGGCGGTTCCCTGACCGGAGCCCTCATCAAGGACGAGAACGGCGAGCAAGTATGGATCCCAGGCACGCTGAAAGGCTGCAAGGCCATCGGCTGGTATATCCCTGAATATGGCGTAGCCCAGGTCAGCATGAACATCACCGACATTGACGCCACTCCCCTTCACAAAGCTTTCGACGAAGTATCCGCCAAGGCCGAAGCCCGTGGCATGAGGGTGACCGGCACCGAGATAGTAGGCCTCGTTCCGAAGAAGGTCCTTATCGAGGCTGGCCGCTATTTCCTGGAGAAGCAGCACCGCAGCGTCGGAGTCTCTGAAAGCGAACTGATGAAGATAGCTGTGCGCAGCATGGGTCTGGCTGACCTGAAACCCTTCGAACCGCGTGAGAAAGTAATAGAATACCTTATCGCCGACCCGGCCGAGGAGGCAGCCCGCGAAAGGCTGGTGCGCATGACCGTCAAAGGCTTTGCCGAGGAAACAGCATCGGAATCTCCGGCCCCCGGAGGCGGCAGCGTCGCCGCAGTGATGGGCGCTTTCGGAGCGGCTCTGAGCACTATGGTGGCCAACCTGTCCGCCGGAAAGCGCGGCTGGGACGACCGCTGGGAAGAATTCTCGCAGTGGGCCGACAAGGGCCAAAAGGTGCTCGCCAAGATGCTCGAGCTGGTGGATGAAGACACCCGCTCCTTCGACGGCATTATGGCCGCAATGGGACTGCCCAAAGGCACTGATGAAGAGAAGGCAGCCCGCCGCAAGGCGATCGAGGCCGCTACCCTCCGTGCAGCCCAGGTCCCGCTGGAAACCATGAAGACGGCAATGCAGGTATTCCCAATCGCCGAGGCCATGGCCAGGGACGGCAACCCCAATTCCGCTTCTGACGCAGGCGTAGGAGCCCTCGCCGCCCGTGCCGCCGTGCGAGGCGCCTTCCTGAATGTCAAGATCAACGCCCAGGGGCTTGAAGACAAGGAAGCTGCAGAAGCTTTGATCAAAGAAGGCCAGGCAATGCTGGCAAAAGCCGAAATCCTCGAATCTGAAATACTGTCACTAACAAAATTGTAATATATGACTTTCCAGGAAGAAATTCTTGAAGGCATACCGCAAGACCGGCTGCCCGAGCAGAAGCCTTACGACAATACAGTAAATCACGCTCCCAAACGCAAAGACATACTAACCCCCGCCGAAAAGGAACTGGCGCTCCGCAACGCTCTGCGCTATTTCCCGCCCGAGCTGCATGCCCAGCTGGCCCCCGAGTTCGCCGCAGAACTCAAGGAGTACGGCCGCATCTATATGTACCGCTACCGCCCCTCCTACCGCATGTACGCCCGTCCTGTTGACGAATACCCGGCCAAATGCCGCCAGGCTGCAGCCATGATGGCGATGATACAGAACAACCTCGACGAGCGAGTGGCCCAGCATCCCCATGAACTCATAGTGTATGGAGGCAACGGAGCCGCATTCCAGAACTGGGCGCAGTACAGGCTTGTGATGCAGTATCTGGCCAGCATGACCGAAGAGCAGACGCTGGCAATGTACAGCGGCCATCCGCTGGGACTCTTCCCGAGCCACAAGGACGCTCCGAGAGTTGTCATCACCAACGGAATGGTTATTCCTAACTATTCTTCGCAGGACAACTGGGAACGCTTCAACGCTATGGGCGTCTCGCAATACGGCCAGATGACCGCCGGTTCATGGATGTACATCGGCCCTCAGGGCATCGTGCACGGCACCACCATCACCGTGATGAACGCAGCCCGCAAACAGCTCTGGAAACGAGGCTTCAAAGGCACTGAGGAGGAACGCCACGGCATGCTCTTCGTTACCGCAGGCCTCGGAGGCATGTCCGGGGCACAGCCCAAGGCCGGCAACATAGCCGGGGTGGTGAGCGTCACTGCCGAGATCAATCCGGCAGCTGCCCGGAAACGCTTCGACCAGGGCTGGGTGGACGAACTGCATGAAGATCTGGACGAACTGATCGCCCGCATCCGCTGGGCCGTCGCTGCCCGTGAGGTAGTGTCTCTCGCCTATGTGGGCAATGTAGTTGATCTCTGGGAGCGTCTGGCCGACGAAGGCATCAAGGTCGACCTCGGAAGCGACCAGACATCGCTCCACAATCCTTTCGCAGGCGGTTATTATCCCGCAGGGCTCACGTTCGAGCAGAGCAAGGCCCTGATGGCTTCCGACCCCGCCGCCTTCAAGGAGGCCGTGCATGCTTCCCTGCGCCGCCATGCCGCCGCCATCGGCCGGCTGACAGCCCAGGGCATGTATTTCTTCGACTACGGCAACGCCTTCCTGCTGGAATGCTCGAGGGCCGGCGCCGACGTACTGAATCCCGACGGCAGCTTCAAATACCCTTCATACGTCCAGGACATCATGGGTCCCATGTATTTCGACTATGGCTTCGGCCCGTTCAGGTGGGTCTGCATGAGCGAGGATCCCGAAGACCTTGCGCTCACCGACCGGCTTGCCATGGAAGTGCTGGAGCAGGAAGCCAGCACCGCCCCGGATGAGATCAAGGGTCAGATGCACGATAACGTCAAATGGATCGACGAGGCCGGACGTAACAAGCTTGTTGTAGGTTCCCAGGCCCGCATCCTCTATGCCGACTGCGAAGGCCGCACCAAGATAGCCCTGGCATTCAACGAGGCTATCCGCGACGGCAGGCTCAAAGGGCCGGTAGTTCTCGGCCGAGACCATCACGACGTGTCCGGCACCGACTCTCCGTTCCGCGAGACCTCCAACATCTATGACGGCAGCCAGTTCACCGCCGACATGGCAGTCCAGAATGTCATCGGAGACGCCTTCAGGGGCGCTACCTGGGTATCTATCCACAACGGCGGCGGAGTCGGCTGGGGTGAAGTGATGAACGGCGGCTTCGGCATGGTGATAGATGGCTCGGCTGACTCCGACAGGCACATACGCGAGATGCTGTTCTGGGATGTCAACAACGGGATAGCCCGCCGCAGCTGGGCCCGCAACCAGGGCGCCATGAACAGCGCCGAGCGCGAGATGGCCCGCACCCCCGGACTGAAGATAACGATGCCCAATATGGCAGATGACGACATAATAAAAGACGCCTTAGCACTATGACACATAAAATTAGTTTCAAACACCTCTCCCTCGACGGGATCAAGGAAATTATGGACAAGCGCCAGAAACTGGAGCTTTCCGAAGAATGTACATACGCTATCATCCGCTGTCGCCAATATCTGGATGAGAAGATCAAATCTGTCGACCGGCCCATCTACGGCATCACCACAGGCTTCGGCAGCCTCTATAACGTGACTATCCCCGAAGCCGAACTCGGACAGCTGCAGCATAACCTCGTCATGTCGCATGCATGCGGCACCGGCGAGACTGTCAATCCCGAGATAGTGAGGCTGATGTTGCTTCTGAAGGTACAGAATCTTTCCTACGGACACTCCGGAGCCCAGCTCGTGACTGTCCAGAGGCTCATCGACATGTTCAATGAAGATATCCTGCCGGTGGTCTATTCCCAGGGTTCCCTCGGAGCTTCAGGAGACCTCGTCCCGCTGGCCCACCTCTGCCTGCCGCTCATCGGCATGGGCGAAGTGCTTTATAACGGAAAAGTGAGGCCGGCCTCAGAGGTATGGCAGGAGAAAGGCTGGGAGCCTATCTCCCTCAAGAGCAAGGAGGGTCTGGCCCTTCTGAACGGAACCCAGTTCATGAGCGCCCACGCGATCTGGTGCCTTATCAAGAGCTACCGCCTCAGCAAATGGGCCGACCTCATCGGCGCCCTGTCGCTGGATGCCTTCGACGGCCGCATCGAGGCCTTCCTGCCGCTTACTCACAGGCTCCGCACCCATGAAGGCCAGCTCGATACCGCAGAGCGATTCATGCGCCTTCTCGGCGGCAGCGAACTGATAAACCGTCCTAAGGAGCACGTTCAGGACCCCTACTCTTTCCGCTGTATCCCGCAGGTTCACGGCGCTGTCAAGGACAATATCCGCTATGTACGTACAGTCATTGAGAACGAAATCAACTCGACCACCGACAATCCCAACATCTTCCCCGACGAAGACATGATTATCTCCGCCGGCAACTTCCACGGCGAGCCGATAGCTATCCCGATGGACGCCCTGGCAATTGCGATGGCTGAGCTTTCCAACATCTCGGAGCGCCGCATCTACCAGCTGATCGCTGGAGTCCGCGGACTGCCCAAGTTCCTGGTGGCTAATCCCGGCTTGAACTCGGGCTTCATGATCCCTCAGTACACCGCAGCTTCTATCGTAAGCCAGAACAAGATGCTCTGCTGGCCGGCTTCTGTCGATTCGATCCCGTCATCACAGGGTCAGGAAGACCATGTCAGCATGGGCGCCAACTCCGCCACCAAGCTGGTCAAAGTGGTCGACAACTGTGAGACTGTGCTGGCCATCGAGCTGATGAACGCTGCGCAGGCCATGGATTTCCGCCGCCCGGCGAAGACCAGCAAGAAGCTGGAGGCGCTGATGGCCGATTACCGCAAGGAGGTTCCTTTCGTAGATAACGACACCTACCTCTCTCCTCTCATCCTCCGCAGCGTGGAGTTCATCAAAAGCGAAAAGTATTTCTAGTCTATTCCGATGAAGACTCTTGTCACTAACATAGGACTACTGGCCGGCATAGGCAATGAACTGCGCAAGGAAGGCGCGACGATGGGCGAAGTGGCCTGTCTGAAGGATGCCTGGCTGCTGATTGACGGCGAGGTTATCGCCGGCTTCGGAGCTATGGCTGACGGGATTCCCTCCGGCGCCGACGAAACTTTCGATGCGGCAGGCAGGATGGTGATTCCGGCATTCTGCGATTCACACACCCACGCAGTATGGGCAGGCAGCCGCGAGCGGGAGTTTGAAGACAAGATCCGAGGGCTCAGCTATGCTGAGATAGCTGCAAACGGCGGCGGCATCCTCAATTCGGCTGACCTGCTGCATGACACCAGCGAAGATGATCTTTATGAGCAGAGCATTGCACGGGTGCGCGAGATGATGGCGGCCGGCAGCGGTGCCATCGAGGTCAAGAGCGGCTATGGGCTGAGCACCGAAGACGAGCTGAAGATGCTCAGGGTGATCCGCCGCATCCGCGATGCCGTCCCGGCGGTGATCAAAGCCACCTTCCTCGGGGCTCACGCCGTTGCAAGAGGAATGCAGCGCAGCGACTATGTCCGTAAGGTCTGCGAAGAGATGATTCCGGCTGTGGCGGCAGAGGGTCTGGCCGATTTTGCGGATGTATTCTGCGAAGAAGGCTTCTTCACTCCGGAGGATACCGCACAGATTCTGGAAACTGCCGCCCGCTACGGCCTGCGCCCTAAACTGCACGCCAACCAGCTGGCGGTGAGCGGCGGAGTCCAGGTCGGAGTGGCGCACGGCGCCCTTTCTGTAGACCACCTGGAAAGGACGACCCAGGCCGAAATAGACTGTCTAAAAGGCAGCGGAACCATGCCTACGATGCTTCCGGGAGCCTCATTCTTCTTGCGCGAGCCCTACGGCAACGCCCGTGGCTTCATTGAAGCCGGGCTCGGAGTAGCCCTCGCCTCGGACTACAACCCCGGCACCTCACCTTCCGGCGACATGCGTTTCGTCATGGCCCTGGGCTGCATCCAGATGCACCTGACGCCCGAGCAGGCCTTCAATGCCGTCACCATAAATTCCGCCTGCGCAATGGACGTGTCCTCCATCGCCGGCTCCATCGCCCCCGGCAAACTCGCCAACATAATTGTTACAAAGCCCGGCTTCACCACCCTCGGCACCCTCGCATACCGCTACACCACCCCCTTCATTGACAAAGTCATCCTTCGCGGCAAAACACTTTGAGCGTGTGATGCAGCAGCAAAGGAAAGCAAGGCCTTCGGGAGGCTCGTTCGCTTTGCTCTCTCGTACCCTCCCATTGTCTGCTTCGTCATGCTTACGCATAACTCGCATCCAACGGGCACCCTCCCCTTCCCTCGCCGGGTGGCGATGCTCCCTCAGACCTTCTTTCTTTTGCAACTGCAATACCCAGAGGTTGTTAATTAATTTGCTAATAGATACATCCGTCACTTTATAACATGCCTTCTGTGTTAAGCTTATTATTTATTAATCATACATACAGGGGTGATGGATAATTATTAAATAATCTCTACATTAGTACGGCACTGCAATGTCTTTACTTCGTAAGCTGTTTACGAAAAAAAGCCAGATTCATCAACTGAGCATAGGATAAAGCGACTAAGTCAGGGTACAAATAAACAAGAACTAATCAATTTATATCATGGACACAAACAATTTTGTAGCATTGGATTTTGAAACAGCTACTGCCAGCAGAGGATCAGTGTGTGAAATTGGAATTTGTGAAGTTAAAGAGGGCGTTCTTCAAGAACCACTATCATGGTATGTGCGACCTGATGGAAACAGGTATGATAAAAAGAATTTATCAGTCCATCATATCAGTCCTTCTAATACTGAAAATGCGCCCGACTTCATAAATGTGTGGAAGGGAGAAGTTTTAAAACATCTTGAAGGCTTACCAGTTGTTGCTCACTATGCATCTTTTGAGAATTCATGCATCCAGGCAGAATATGAAAAAGTAAATGAATTCCTTCCGATTATGGACTTATACTGTAGCTGGAAAATGGCGAAAGAAGCCTATGATTATAACAGCTATAAATTAGATGATTTGTGTGATAAGCTTGGTATTGAAAGCCAGGTGAGACATAGAGCTGGAGAGGATGCAAGAAGATGTGCTGAGCTTGTTCTAAAAATGTTAAAATCCAAGCCCGACATATTCCGTTATGCATTGGAGGATCATCTTTATAAATATCATGACACTGCAAATTATCAATATTTAAAAGTAGCTGGTAATAATTGGCCATTTGATAAACAGGAAGTAAGTATTAAAGAAATCGTTGGAGATAAGAGTAAAGCCGACCCTTCTAATTGTTTCTTTGGGAAATATGTCTGCGTGATGAATGACCTAGGGGTTTACTATAAAGAAGTATTGTGGAAACGTATCGCAGATATTGGTGGATTTCCTCAGAAATCATTAACACAGAAAACCAATTATATTGTATTGAACGAGGGAGAAGAGAAAATAAATACCATTGAACGGTTGAATGAACTCTCAGAGAAAGGTTGCCGGATTGATAAAATTAATATTGAGGAGTTCATTCACAGATTCAATTCAAATAAACCAGCGAGTCAGTATAAGAACAAATTGGTTTATATCTGCTCAGGATTCCCTTATGGGGGAGGAGATTTATCTAGGTTTCTTCTTGAAGAAGGCGCTATTATCGTTAACTCAGTAACAATGAAAACGAATATTGTCCTTGAAGGGCCTTATTCGTCAAGTAACTTAGATAGAGCTTACAGATATCGTGATGAAAAAGGACTTGATATTAGAATCTTAGATTCGGAGGAATTTGTTAAAGACCTTTCGCCAGAAACAGTAAAAGAATATGGCTTTTATATGGAACGTCACAAAAGGCCGGATTTCTCTGACTCAGGTAATAATATGACGATTACTCTTAATTTCGGTAATGACGGAAATAGGCAGAAGGAAGCAATGCAGCAGACAAAGTCGAATAGGGGTTGCTTAGGATTCTTTATTTTTATTATTGGTATTTCTACGTTGTTGTCATTTATTAT
>JAFYZI010000153.1 GCA_017548725.1 Bacteroidales bacterium | reverse complement strand
CCCAGCCACCTTCCTGTGCAGGACCGATGATACCGATGGTCTTGATGAGCGTGAGCTTGTAAGTCATGTCATTGAGGTTGACCTCGACCATGTAGTAACCGGCCTCTTCAGGTGCAGGGCAGTTGCTGCCGCCGTTGTCGGCGATCTTGCCTTCACCGTCGAACTCCCAGTCACCTTCCCAGTTGTCCTCGTTCGGTTTGAACTTGAACTCGTCGCTCAGGTACTGGAAGCCTTTGTAGATACCATTGTTGGCTCCGTCGGTCACGCCGCTGCGAAGGAAGAATACGCTGCTCCATTCTGTATCCTTGCCGATGCCATAGATATAGTCTGCGAATGCATGGAAGCCTTCAGGCTTGCTGCCTGCGGTCATCACATAGATCTTCTCATTTGCAGAGTCGAAGAATACGTCATAAGCGCCGGTCTCCTTCACGGTGAGGTTCTTGCCGCCCTGGATGACGGTAAGTGCAGTGTCGAGCGTAACTTCAAACGGCTCAACGTCGCCCTCGGCACCACGGTTGAAGACCCAGTCGCTGTCGCCGCGGAGTTTCCACGCTTTGCCGGCTTCAAGGTTAACGTTGGTTGCGTAGAACCAGTCGCCTTCCTTGGTCATGGCAACGTCATCTTTCTCGCCCCAGCCAGTCATCTCACCTACGATGCCCCATGTGTCGGGAGCAGTAGGAGTCGGAGGTTCGGGCTCTACTGCGCCTTCGGGTGCTTCACCTTCAGCCATCACGTAGAGTTTCTCGTTAGCTGCGTCGTACCATACGTCATACTTGCCGTCTTTGTTCACGCCGAGGTTCTTACCGTTCTGGGTAGCGTCAACTACGCTGTTGGCGTCAACCTTGAAAGGCTCAACGTCGCCGGGAGCTCCGCGGTTGACGGTCCAGTCGCTGTTCTGACGGATCTTGAACTGATGGTCGGTGGTGAACTCGATGCCCTTGTGAGTATAGAAGTCGCCTTCCTTGTACATGATGAAGTCGGGCTTTCCACCCCAGTCGGTGAGGTTGCCGACAACTCCCCAGTACTGGAGGGCCTGGCCAGCGGGCACAACGAAGAGAATCTCGTTGCCCTCGTCGTACCATACGTCATATTCGCCGTCAGCCGGAACGCCGAGGTTCTTGCCGCCGGGAACAGCCTGGATAGCGTCGTCGCCCATGATGAAAGGCTCTACGCTGCCTGCTGCACCGCGGTTGACATCCCAGTTGTTCTGGTAGCGGATCTTGATCTGGTCGCTGGCAGTCAGGGCTACGTTCCTGCGCACGAGGAAGTTGCCCTCCTGGCTCATGGCCAGGTCTGCAGTGCCGCCCCATCCGTTGATGGTGCCGACAACGCCCCAGGTTGCGAGTTCGGCGGGAACTTCACCTTCTGCCATTACGTAGAAGGTCATCTCGTCAGGATTTACATAGAGGTCGTACTTGCCGGTAGCGGGAACGCTGAGGTTCTTACCGCCTGCAGCACCCACATACTTGGTGCCGAGCTCGACAACGAACGGCTCAACGTCGCCTTCAGCGCCGATGTTCACGCCCCAGTCTTCGTCCTTGCGGAACTTGAACTGGTCGTCAGCTGCGAGGCTTACGCTCTTGGCAACCCAGAAGGCGCCTACGGTGCTCATGTGGACGTCACTTTCGCTGCCCCATCCGTTGATGGTGCCGACAACGCCCCAGCCTTCCCATACGGGTTCGGGTTCATCTCCACCTTCTCCGCCGGGTTCGTCCTTGCCGAACATAGAAGAGCTGAATTCATACTGACCCTTGTTGAGGTTCAGGTAGATACGGTATGAGCCGGGTTCTACGGCGATGTTGGCGCCGCCAGCGGCTGTCTCGCCGTTCTCACCGCCCCAGTTGAGGCCCCAGTTGTCGTCGCAGGTGAACTTGAGCTCGGTGGCCTCGCTGAAGGTCATATCGATCCAGAAGCGGCAGAGATAATCGTTGTAGGTCATCTTCATGCTTGCGTCTGCAGCGTCCCAGCCGTTGAATGCGCCCACGATACCTACATTGTCGAAGCTGAAGAGCTTGGTCAGCAGGAGTGAACCGGTGTTGAGAGAGAATGCGTAGAAACGTTTCTCTTTGTAAACGGTGATGTTTGTGCTTGAACCGTTCTCGAGCTGCAGGGTAGCAGGCTCTGCGGCATCCTGGTCGGCAGCAACGCCCCAGTTTCCTGTAGCGTCATCCCAGCCGGCTGCACCGGTGAACTTGAACTGGTTGTCAGCATGGTCTTCGCCGAAGTCGAGGAGTCCGCTGAATGTATTGCCGGTCTTCTCGTAGTCATAGAGGAACTGATATACCTTGTCGTGGCTCCAGTTACCCATCTTGGCGCTGTTACCGATCGCCCATACATGGTCGAACAGGTCGACATCCCTGATGAGAGTGCTGTAAGCAGTATATTCAGCAGATACGATGTTTGAGAGCTGCTCGGTAGAAGCAATGGCTGCATTCTTGTCGTTGGCCATGGCTGCGCTCAGCTGGAAGTAGATGGTGAAAGGCACGTCTGCTTCGCCGCCGAGGTTGAAGACCATCGAGTTGATGTCTTTCTGGAGCAGGGTGATGGTGCCGGCGCCGGTCTCCTTGTTAATGCTGATGCTTGAAGACATTTTCTTCTTGTCAGCCATCGATGAAGATGCTGAAGCATAGAGAGAGTAGGTGCTGGCTACATCGAGTTTGAAGTCAGCTGCATTGAATGAAGCCGTGAGAGCTTCTCCGTCAGCAGCCAGGACTGCGCCGGGGATGTTTCCCAGAGTCTGGGCTGTGACTGCTGCAGGGTTGAAGACTGCATCGATGTGAGACTGGTCGCAGGATACCGCTGTAAGAGCGGCTGCTATCATGAGAAATGAATAGAAAATCTTTTTCATAGTTCAGTCTCCTTATTAATATCCGGGGTTCTGTTTGAGATTGCCGTTGGCATTGAGCTCGCCCGGGCTGATAGGATAGAGGTTGTAGTGAGAATCCACAGCCTGTCCTTTCTGGACGCCGCCCTTGAAATCCCAGAGGTAATCAGAGGTAGTGAAGAGGCCGAAGCGGATGAGGTCCTGACGGCGGAAGCCTTCGAGATAGAGCTCGCGGCCGCGCTCGTCAATGATGTTGGACAGAGTCAGGTCGATGTTGCCGACACCTGCGCGGGCGCGCACGGCGTTGAGGTAATTCTGGCCTTTGCCCTTGTCAGCCTGTCCGCGGGCTGCACATTCAGCATACATCAGGTAGGCGTCAGCGCTGCGGAATACAGGGAAGTCGGTGTCTACGAAACCCTGTGCCTGAGCGGCGGTGCCGTCGTGGTTGATGTTTTTGTACTTGGTAGATTTCCAGCCGTTAGACTCTCCGTTGGGGCCGCGCAGATAGTCGATATACTGCTCGAAGCCGCCCTTGAAGAAGTTGCCGCGGGTGTCTGAGCCCTCAAACTTGCTGGTGAAGGCGCCGGTGAGGCTGAGTCCTGACCAACCTGAAGAGATACCGACCTGGCTTACGTCCATGGTGCGGTCCGGGTCGCCGGTAACTGCCCATGTGCTTGCGAACACGAGGAAGTTGGTAGAACCCCATGAGTGGATCTGGATACCGTCCTGAGGAGAAACGAAGATGAGCTCGTCGCCGTTGTAAGTAGTGTTGGCGCTGAACAGGTGGTTGTCGGCGCTGAACAGGTCGTTGTAGTTGTTGTGGAGAGGATACTCGCTGATGATGGTTTCGCAGATGGCTGCGCACTTGTCATACATAGGGGTGCCTTTCCATATCTCAGCGTTGAGGTACAGCTTGGCAAGGATCATCTGGACCATGCCTTTGTCGGCGCGGCCGTATTCGTTCTTGCCGGGAGCTGCGAGGGCGCTGTTGTTAAGAAGGTCTTCAGCTTCGGTTACCATCCAGTCGAAGAGATCGGCTCTCTCGATCCTTTCGCCGCCGAGAGAACCTACGCTTGAGTTCTCGTCAGAGAAGGGAACGTTGCCGAACATGTCGATGGCGTGATACCAGCTGAGGAGTCTCAGGGCGCGGGCCTCTGCGATGTATGCATCCTTGAGGTTGTAGCCTGAGATCTTGGTAGCCTTTGACTGGCGGATGAATTCGTTGCAGATACCTATCTGATAGAATATCCTGTAGTACATACTGAGAACGAACTCGTTCGAGGCATTCCATGACATGTTGTGGATGTCGAACAGGTTACCGTCGTTCCAGCAGCAGGTCATGACGTCGGTGGGAAGCTCTTCAGTGTTGATAAGAGCCCTTATATACTGGCCGAAACCACCGTCAATACCATACATGTCGGGGTCGCCGTTCTCACCGTGTGACGATGAGCAGGCAAGTCCCTGGTAGCATTTTGCCAGAAGGCTGGTGAATGCAGCCTGGTCTTTCAGCACATCCTGAGGGAGTACGGTATTCGGGTCGATAGGGGTTACGTCGAGGTCACCGACACAAGAAGAAAGCGAGCTTGTTGCAACAAGTGCAATCGCTGCGATTATAAAGTATTTAATCTTTTTCATACCGTGTCAGAATTAGTAGTTGAGTTTCACACCGAGGATGAAGGTGCGGGGACGGGGATACATATTGTTGTCGATGCCGTTGAAGATCTCAGGGTCGATGCCCTTGTATCCGGTCAGGCAGGCAACATTGTTGACAGTAGCGAATACGCTGCCGCTGATGCCGCGCTCGCCGAGCTTGACGATGTTGGCAAAGCTGTACTGCAGGGTGATGTTGTCGATCTTCAGGAATGAAGCGTTGGTGACATACATGTCTGACCAGTACTGAGCGTAGTTGGAGAAGTTGTGAGCCTCGGCAGTGCTGTAGCGGTTGTTTACGAAGCCGTTGGTGGTGAGGTCGGTGAGCAGGTCACCGTCGCTCATCACGTTGTTGTAGACGTAGTTGCCTACATTGGCGTGTGCGCTGGCAGCGAGGGTCCAGTTCTTCCAGGATGCCTGGGTGTTGAAGCCGAAGGTCCAGTCCGGAGCTGCCTTGTGGAAGCAGTATTTATCCTTGGCGTCGATCACGCCGTCCTTGTTGAGGTCAACATAAGCGCCCTCGATAGGGTTGCCGGCAGTGTCATAGATCTGTTTGTATACATAGAACGAGCTGGGAGCCTGGCCGGTCTGGTGAACCTGAACCTGGTTGCCGCTACCGCCGGAGATTCCGCCGGTCTCGACACCGAAGTAGTCTTCCCTCTCGTCATCGGTGGTCAGACGGGTTACGACGGTCTTGTTGTAAGATGCGTTGAATCCGACTGTCCAGCTCCAGTCCCTGGTAGCTACCGGTACAGCGTTGATTTCCATCTCGACACCGAAGTTCTGCAGGTCGCCGATGTTGGCGTTCAGATAGTTGGTGAGGTTGGCTGCTGCTGCCACGGGAGTCCAGTTCAGCAAGTCGTAAGTGTCGCGCTTGTAAACGTCGAAGGCTCCGTAGAGACGGTCTCCGAAGAAGCCCCAGTCGATACCTGCGTTGAGAGTAGTAGTGGTCTCCCATTTCAGGTCGGCGTTGTAGCCGTTAGGAGTAAGAGGGGTTACGAGCGTGTTGCCGAAGAAGTACATGCTGGCGTCTGTATTATATGTATAGGTAGCCAGTGAAGGATAGTTGCCGGCGTTCAAGTCCTGCTGACCGGTCTGGCCCCATGATGCACGGAGTTTGAGGGCTGACAGAGCTTCAATGTCTTTCATGAACTTCTCGTTCTTGACATTCCAGCTGATGGCAACTGAAGGGAAGAGACCCCACTTGTTGTTGGCGAACCTTGAGGTACCGTCACGACGCAGGGTTGCGGTGATGAGGTAGCGGTTGTCGAAGCTGTAGTTTACGCGGCCGAAGAAAGACACCAGGAAGTACTCAGTCTTGAAGGTGTTCGGGTTGCTCAGGTAGTAAGAGGCGTCGCTCTTGGCAGTACCGTCGGCCTTGTAGGTCTCGTTGAAAGTCTCGTTGTAGTAGTGTGACCATGAGTAACCGGCCATTACGTCGATGAAGTGACGGTCGAAATCGTGGCTGTAGTCGGCGTAGAACTCGAGGGTCTGGTCTCTCTTGGTCTGGTTGTAGTTGCTGTGGTAACCTGAAGCATGGTTGTTGGCCTGCTGTGCGGTCGAGTGCATTGACTGCTCGGTGTCAGGAGCTACGTCCACGGTACCGTTTGACCTTGATACGTCAAGACCGAGGTTGAGGTTGAGCCTGAGGTCTTCGAATCCGTGGATCTTGTAGTCGAACTGGGCGTTGCCGACGAACCTCTTGGCGTTGGCCTTGTCAAGCTTGTCGTTGAGAAGGGCGACAGGGTTCTGGGTTGCCATGGTGTTGCAGTTGTCTACAGTGTAGGTGCCCTTGCCGTAGTTCCACCAAGTGTATCCGTTCAGACCAGTATTGTCATACACAGGCTTGGTCGGGTCGTATTTGACTGCGGCTCCGATGGCTCCGGTGTTGGCGAAGCGGTTGTACATGTTCATTCCCTTTGCATTGAGGTTCACGGTGAGGTGCTCGTCAAGCAGGGTGGGAGTGAGGCTGACTGCCATGGTCTGGCGGTCGAGGTTGGAAGTCTTGAGGGTACCGTCCTGGTTGTGATAACCGAAGGATACGCGGTAAGGCATGTAGAATGATTTGCCCTGACCTACCTTGCCGGTCACTGAAACGTTGCCTTCGAGGGTGCGGGCAAGCTGGAAGATTTCTTTCTGCCAGTTGGTGTTCGCATTGCCGAGAAGCTTGTAAGCGTCGCTGTCAGTGCCGTAGCGCTTAGCCATGAGGGCGCGCACGCCGTCGCCTGTGAGCACGTCGACATACTTGGTGTTCTGGCTTACAGAACCGGTGAAGTCGAAGTCTACGTGAACGGCGTTGTCATACTTGGAGCCCTTCTTGGTGGTGATGATGATCACACCGTTGGAAGCACGGCTACCGAAGATGGCGGTTGCGGAAGCGTCCTTGAGGACTGTGAATGACTCGATATCGCTCGGGTTGATTGAAGAGAGCGGGTCGGCCACTCCGTTGATGCCGACTTCTGAGATGGGAAGTCCGTCGATGACGATCAGAGGGTCGTTGTTGGCTTTCAGTGAAGAACCGCCGCGGATACGGATGGTGTTGCCGGAACCGGGGGCGCCGTCGCCTGAGGTCACAACTACACCGGCGCTCTTGCCCTGGAGCAGGGTGGTCGGTGAAGTGGCGACTCCCTTGTTGATCTGGTCGGCCTTTACGGTCGAAATAGATCCGGTCATGTCGCTCTTCTTGACAGTACCGTAACCGATGACGACAACTTCGTCGAGGAATTCTGCATCCTCTGCGAGAGTGATCGTAGCCGGTAATTCAGAAGCCTTGAAGGTCTGGGTGGCGTAGCCTATCATCCTTATTTCGAGGATGGCATCGGCAGAAGCCACCGTCAGGCTGTAATTACCGTCGAGGTCGGTCACTGCGCCGTTTGCTGTGCCCTGCTCTACGATAGCGGCACCGGCGACGGGACCAAGCTCGTCGACAATCACACCCTTAACCTCGTACTTGCTTTGTGCAAATACGCTTACGGACATCACAGCGGAAACCGTGATGGCCGTGAGAATGGTTAGGATTCTTTTCATACGATGTTTTTTTGGTTTATTTGGTTTGTTTGGTGTTGACAAGTCTTACGGCGAGGGCTCCGATGCAGAGCAGCACTCCGGCTGCGAGGAGCATCATTGCCTGGCTGCCACCGAGAGCCTTGAGCAGCAGGCCGCCGAGAACTGCGGCGATTATCTGCGGCAGGCAGATGGTGCAGTTGAACAGACCGAGATATGTACCCATGTGGTTAGTACCCTGCAGCGAGTTGGTGAGCAGGGTGAAAGGAAGGGCGAGCATTGCGGCCCAGGCGGCGCCCACCAGCAGATAGCTGACGAAGAGGGCGTACTGGTTGTGCATGAAGGCTGCGCTGGCGAAGCCTACAGCTCCGATGAGCAGGCTCACTACATAAGCGGTCTTGACATTCTTGAACTTGGGGATGACGATAGCCCAGAGGATTGAACCTACGGCCTGCACTGCGAAGAGGACGCCCACCCAGTTGCCTGCGGCCTGGTAGCCGGCGGAGGCGGTGTCGGTGGTGCCCCAGCAGTTGTCGGCGATGGCGCCGTTGGTGTAGGTCCACATGAACAGGAAGGCCGACCAGCAGAAGAACTGCACGAGGCCTACGGTCCAGAAGGTCTTGGGAGCCTTGGCGAGGAGCTTGATGAAGCCCTGCTTCTCTTCGGCCTCGGCTGCGGCGGTGCCGTTGTATTCGCGGTATTCCTCAGGAGTGAACTCTTTCACCTTGGCGAAGGTGTAGAGGACGCAGAGAATGAGGATGGCGGCTCCGGCGTAGAAGCTCCATACGACTGACGGAGGGATGACGCCCTTCGGGGCAGTGTTTGCTATGCCCACCCATGTGAAGAAGATGGGGAGGAGGTAGCCCACCAGCGAACCGGCGTTGCACAGGAGGCTCTGGATGCTGTAGGCATGGGTCTTCTGCTCCTCATTAACCATGTCGCCCACCATCATCTTGAAAGGCTGCATGGCCACGTTGATGGAGGTGTCGAGGAAGATGAGGGAGAAGAGGCCGAACCACATCGCTCCGTTGAGGCCCAGCAGCAGGCGGGTCGAGAAGTTGAGGCTGCCGGCATTCGGCAGGAAGGCCATCACCAGCACCGCTATAATCGCGCCTACCAGCAGGTAGGGTTTGCGGCGGCCCAGGCGGCACCATGTGCGGTCGGACCATTTGCCGATGAGGGGCTGTACTATCATTCCCATCAGAGGGGGAAGTATCCAGAAAAAGCTCAGCTGGTGCGGATCTGCTCCCAGCGTGGCGAAGATGCGCGAGATGTTGGCGCTCTGGAGAGCGTAGGCTATCTGGACTCCGAAGAATCCGAAGCTCAGGTTCCACATCTGCGTGGTAGACATCGAAGGTTTATTTGCCATTGATTTTAACGTTATGACAAAAACTAAATTAAAACAAATATTTCACTCTCCTGTGCGCGCGCGACGGACTTCGGAGAAAATTAGGATGAATTTTGATATTTGACGGATGAATTTTTATCTTTGAGGGACAGAATTCGCCAATATGGATGCTCGCTTCAATAAAACTGCCTTCTGGCTGGTCGTTATTTTTACGATTCTGCATGTGCTGACCTGCCTTGCCTGCCGCTCTCTGGGAGCCGAGGACACCCAGGCGCTCACCCTGCTCACCCTGGCGATGGTTTTCATTGTCTGTACGCAAGGCCGCTTCAAGATTTACGTCACTCTTGTCGCCCTTGTGATGGTGAATGTGATGGCCTATCTCATAGGCAATGCGCTGCCGAACCTGTTCACTCCGTGGATGGGAGAGACCATGTGGGTGCATGCCATCTCGACTGCGATTACGACCTTCGTCCTTGGCATGATACTGATAGCGGCGATGCAACTGTTGTCAGAGAACCCTTTCTTCTTCAATACTGAAGCAAACCATCCGGCCGGCGCTACAGCTGAGGAATTGTACCGTCAGCGCTGGGTGGTGAGGCTCGGCGACCGTATCGTGCCGGTGGCGACCGAGCGCATCGCCTTCTTTTATTCCAAAGACAAGAGCAATTACCTGCTGACCTTCGACGGCGAGCGGTACATAGTCGATTCCACTATGGACAAGATAGCCGAAGAGCTCGACCCCGAGCGCTTTTTCCGCATCAACCGCAGCTGCATCCTCTCGCTCGCTTCCATCGACAGCGCCCTGGTCAACGCCGGACGCTACACCGTCGAAGTCCACCCCAAACTCCCCGACATCCCCACCCAGGTCACCCGCTCCCGCGAAGAAGAATTCCTCCGCTGGCTGGAAAAACAGTAAAAAAAGTGACTTTTACGAGACGTATTTTTTAATTTTAGGCGTTTATATGATGTGATTAAAACATCAGATAGAATGAAAGCAAAAGTCAGACATATTTACGAGTTGATTGCCGGGGCGATCCTGTCGCTGCTGGGGTTTACTTCATGCGACAAAGAGGAATTAAATGAGTATTTCGAAGGGCGCGTAGAATATGGCATGCCGCACGCAACCTTCAAGGTGGTTGGCGATGTCAAGGCAGTCGAAAGCGGCAAGCCGATAGAGGGTATTGTCGTGAAGTTCGGCAGAGAAGCCGACGGCGATCGTACATGGGAGACTGCAGAATTCAAATCTGACAAGAACGGCAAGGTGGACGGATCTACACAGGCCTGGCCGAGCGAGGAAGGCATCATGCTTACCTTCGAAGATATCGACGGCGATGAAAACGGCGGCGTCTTCGCTCCCGATACCCTCCGCGCCAAAGACCTGAAAATCACGTTCGTCGAAGACAAGGACTCACACTGGCATAAAGGTGTATATACTGTATCTTTTGAGGCCAAGCTGAAGAAGGCGAAAAAGTAAAGCACGAAAAAGATTTGCAAATCACAATCCCACTGAGTAAATTTGCGCAGTGGATTGAGTAAATTATGCATTAGGAACATAAAGTGCTATGTATCAAAGGAAACAATATCACACATTACTTTCCAGAATGCAGGAAAAACGTCGGTTTATCCAGGTAATTATGGGTCCTCGTCAGGTCGGAAAGTCCACCTTGATGAAACAGGTCGTTAATGCTGCGGATATACCCTTCATCTTCTATACGGCTGATGCTGTGCCCGCCATCCAACTCAGTTGGATCAGCGACTGCTGG
>JAFYZI010000020.1 GCA_017548725.1 Bacteroidales bacterium | reverse complement strand
GAACCCTGACCTGATGAGAGCCAAGACCGCCCGTACGGCCGTTGACATGCGTTCTGTAGGACAGCAGCTGGCTCTCTCTCCGATGCTCGACCTCATCCGTACCCCGCACTGGCCCCGCATCGAGGAGTCCTGCGGCGAGGACGCCTTCCTGACCTCCACTCTCGGCTGCGCATTTGTCGAAGGCCTCCAGTCTCAGGGGTTCCATGACGGCGTGGCTGCCACTACCAAACATTTCCTCGGATACGGCGGAGCCAACACCCTTTCATGGAAAGAGCTTTACGAAGAAGTCCTTCTTCCCCACGAGACTGCAATCCGCACTCAGGGTACTGAATCTCTCATGACCTCATACGACCGCTTCCGTTCGGAATACGCTGTGTGCAGCGACACCCTGATAAATGTCATCCTGCGCGGCTATCTGGACTACGGCGGAGCTATCGTCAGCGACTACGGCGCAGTACAGACCGGCCGTGACCGCAGCGAGGAGGCCCTCAAGCAGTACGCAGTAGACGCTCTGCTGGCAGGCAACGACCTCGAACTCGCATGGAACACCAGCTACAAATATATCCCCGACCTCGTCCGCGAAGGCCGCATCCCCGAAGATGCCCTTGAGAAAGCCGTCAAGCGCGCCCTGATGCTCAAGGCCCGCGCCGGTCTGCTCGAAGAGAACCCGACATTCTGCGCCGAAGGCAGCCTGGAGCTCGACAGCCCCGAAGGCCGCCGCATCGCATACGAGATTGCCAGCCAGAGTATCGTCCTTCTTAAGAACGAAGGCATCCTGCCGCTGAAAGGCAGCGAAAAGATTGCTCTCGTAGGCCCCAATGCCAATTCAGTATGGAGTATGCTGGGCGACTACACTTTCCCTTCAATGCAGATATTCTTCCACCGCCGCGAACCCGACCTGAATGCAGTGAAAATCCCCACTTTGCTGGAAGCTCTCAGACAGGCATACTCAGGTGAGATCGCTTATGAGCGCGGCTGCGACTGGAGCACGATGAACGACGCCCGCATCGCTGAAGGCGGCGACGCCCGCATCCGCGGCATGCGCATGCGCCGCATCGAATCGCCCGATCCGACTGATGCTAAAGCTGCCCTTCGTCTGGCTGCGAAGAGCGACGTGATCGTAGCTGCGATGGGTGAAAACGTCTTTCTCTGCGGCGAGAACCGCGTCCGTAACGGCATCCGTCTGCCCGGCGACCAGGAGCAGTTCGTACGCGACCTTATCGCTACCGGCAAGCCCGTTGTGCTCATAGTCTTCGGAGGCCATCCGCAGGTGCTCTCAGGCATCGCTGAGGGCTGTGCAGCCATACTGCAGGCGTGGTATCCCGGCGAAGAGGGCGGTAACGCCGTGGCCAATATCCTGACTGGCAAAGTCAATCCTTCCGGCCATCTCTGCGTAAGCTATCCCGCCACTGAAGACACAGGCCTGCGCTGCTACAACGAGGAGCCTGCTGCCGAGTTCGTAGCATGGCCTTTCGGCTTTGGTCTGAGCTATACTTCGTTCAATTTCGACAAATTCAGTGTAGATCCTGCCGCTACGACAAAAGGCGGCCCCGTCACTGTCAGCTGCCGCGTCACCAATACCGGCAGCCGTGCAGGCGCCGAGGTGGTTCAGCTCTACGTTTCACCAGCCTCGGGCCAGCCTCTCAAGCCTCTGCAGCTCAAGGGTTACCAGCGCGTCGAACTGGAGAGCGGAGCCTCTGCAACGGTTACCTTCAAAGTTGATCCGGACCAGCTCGCATGGTGGTCGACTGGCAAGGACGGCCGCAGCGTATGGACCGTTTCACCGGGCGATTACCGCTTCCGCATCGGCTCGTCTTCAGCTGATCTCCCGCTCGAAGGCATCTGCAGCCTGTCCGGCAGCGAAACGCACAAGCCCATCCGGGATGTTTACTTCCCGGAAGTTACAGTGATGAAGTAAGGCTGCCGATTCTGGCCGTGTATTATTCTTAAAACGACTGACCGCAGGGATTGCCGGTCGGGTACTTAAGGTTTGTATCCAGCCAGGTACCCCAGCCGGTGTACTGGTGGAATGAAGAGTACTGGTAAGCCTGACGGTATGAGAACAAGCCCGGCGTGGGGGTCGTGTTGTATATTTCCTTGTCGACCAACACCACCGACAGCGAATAGCTGTCCAGTACCGGGCGGGTACCGAAATCTATAACTACCTGCTCGAGGATGGCGTCCCCGAAGGCTTTTTCCATTTCAGCGGCAATGGTGTTCAGCTGTCTGTCATCCGTTTCCTGTGCGAGTATACGGGCATAGTCCAGCAAGTCGAAATATGGATCCCCGCCGTAGAATCGATAGACTTTGCAGGTGGCACGGTCGATGGCTTCCTGCTGATCAGGATACAACTCGCAGAGTCTGTGAGCAAGAGCTTTCGCAGCCTTGCATACCTGAGTCAGTTCCGAAGACTTCAGCAGCTCCACATTACCGGGAAAATCGTCAGGATCCTCATGGCGCAATCCGTCGATGAGCCTGTCTTTCGACTCCAGGATAGTGAGCCTTGCAGCGTCTTCAAAGGGTCTGCCAGGAAGATTCTTCACCAGGTATGGAATCAACGGCTCGTTTTCGCTGGAGAGAAGGAAAGGAGTGGCGATGAAATAGTCCGTATAAGGAATCAGTTCCGTCAGCCACTCGATACTGCCCATCTGGCAATTGTGAAACATAATTCCCGCCAGGCGTCCGACGCCGGAACGTTCTATGGCCCGCGCAATCTCATACATGTTCATACCCACCCTGTATTTGAACCACTCGTCATATATAACACCGCGGGTGGCAGGAGAAACCACTCCGTACAGTCCTTTCGGAAAATCTTCTGCAGCATCGAAACCGCCTCCGTGACCGTAGAACGTCAAAATGCAGCCTTTGGAGGGATTGGCCTGTATCTGCGCCCAGGCCAGCACCTGGGCGAGGTTCTCTGAATCAAACAGTTCAAAAGTGCTGTCCCTCAGTCCATAGTCCCGAAGTTTCTCAAAGTCGGTGTCCCTGCGCAGCTCGAAGGTCAACAATTCACCCCTGTCTCCATACTTGCCAGAGAAATTATCACCACCGTCCCCATATTTATAGCAGCAGAAAACGCGGACCTTATTATCCGGCAGGACTGTCTGTATCTCTTCCCATATTTCCTCCACCACGTAGTCCATTTCGCCGCCGGTAGTGCCGTATAAAATAACAGCATACTCGGTCGGTGAGGGCTCAGGATCTGTCTTGGAGCAGGCAGCAAGCAGCGTCAATGCTGCTAGCAGTATGGAATAAACTTTAAGTATGTGGCGTAGTTTCATAAGTGGCACTTTTAGTAGCTCAGGCCGAAGCCGCAGGGGATGAGGGCGTAGCCCTCGGCTTCCTTGAAGCTCGGCAGGTCTTCCTTGTTGGCCTCGACAGCCTCTTGTGAAGAAGGCATGCCGAACGGCATCTTGCCGCTGGGATTGAACTTGCCGGTGACAACGTCCAGCAGGGCAGGGAGGGTAGTGCCGAAAGTAGCAAGCCAGGTGGTGGAGGCATTGCCCTTAAGCTCGTTCAGAACCCACGGCCTGCTGCAATTGACAGCAACGCAGGTCGGCTTGCGGCTCGCTGTAGCATTGATGTAGCGGACATCGATATTATTGGCCGAGAGGAGATTGCTGATAGGAACATTTCCGCCGGAGCCGCCGAGGAATCCGCCGCCTCTGCCCGCAGTTCCGGGGAATACCCAGAATACCACGGCGTCAGCCTTGGCAGGAGAATCGACGAAAGTCACATCCCACTTGTTCTCAGGCACCGATACGGGAGCATGATTGCCCGAAGCATCGACGCGCTCCACATAAAGCTTGATGCCTTTCTTCAACGGCAGCATAGAAGCGTCATTGCGCATCAGCACGATAGACTTGCGGAAAGCAGTCTCGGCCATGTTGCGGAATTCCTCGCAGTTGGCGGTAGCCTCAGCCTTGTCGGGATCCACGTAGGGATTCTCGAAGAGACCGAGCTGGAACTTTTCTATGAGCAGCCTTGTGACAGCAGTATTGATCTGTTCGTCGGTAATCATACCGGCATCGTAGGTAGCCTTCAGATTCTTGATGTCAGCTCCGCCGGAGAACAGGTCGGTGCCGGCAGCGACAGCTTTGGCATACCTCTGCTGATATGTGAGGTCTTCGACGCCCCAGGGCATGTTGTTGATGGGGCCTGTGTCGGAATTGATGAGACCCTTGAATCCCATCTTCTCCCTGAGAAGCTCGGTGAGCAGGCCGTAGTTGAAAGCGGAGCCCACTTCTTCAAATTTAGTCTCGTGAGGACGGGCATAATAAGGCATGATACCGGATACCCCCGCATCGATGGCAGCCTGGAACGGCTTGATGTGATAGTCGAAATTGTCGCTGGGATAAACCAGGTTCATACCGTAGCTGTAGTGCGAATCCCAGCCCTTGAGCTCAGGTCCGCCGCCCGGGAAGTGCTTCATGGTGAGAGCTACCGAGCCGGGACCGGGCTTCTCGCCCTGGAATCCTTTGACAAGCTGTGTAGCGATTACTGACACCCTGTCGGCATCTTCGCCGAAAGTGCCCTCGATACGGCTCCAGCGGGGCTCTGTGCAGAGGTCGAGCTGGTACATATAGCCCTTGCGGATGCCGCATGCAGCCCATTCGGCAGCTGCGCTTTTGGCAAACTGATAAACAAGCTCAGGGTCGTTGGTGGCTCCGAGGCCTAGAGTGCCGGGCCACTGGGTGAAATAGCTGTTGCCGACATTGAGGCCCAGCGAATTGTCCACAGCGACGTGGTTGCGCGGGTTGGAGGCGAAGATGGCGGGGATGCCGAGACGGCTGCCTTCCGCCACTTCCTGGACATTGTTGGCCCATTCGGCCATCAGTCTGGCAGGCGCATTGGCCCTTAGGATGAAATGGCGCAGATGCCTTTCTATGATGCCCTTGGTGGTGCCGGATACGTTGATGGATTCATCGGCAGCTTCGCCGGTGAAATTGTTCCGGTTAGTCACCTGGTCGCGCTCGTTGAGCTCAGCCGTACCCTGGGGACCCATGTTGATCTGGGAGATGATCATGAATCCTACTTTCTCGTCGATTGTCATCTGAGAAAGAAGGTCAGCTGCCCTTTGCTCGGGAGAGAGACGCCAGTCCTCGTATTTGTCGAGTTTGCCGTTCTTGTTGAGGTCTTTGAACTGAAGGCCGCCCTTGGTTATGACGGACACGCTTCTAGTCCCCAGTTCGGGCTGTTCGTACTTCTTCGAGCAGGCGAAAGTCAGGGGAACCAGCAAAAGCAGGAGGAATAGTCTTTTCATATAGGTGGATTATATAGATTGTCTGATCTTCAAATTTAGTATAATTTCATCTGCTTTTGTAATTTTACAAATCATTTCAAATGAAAAGAGAAGAAACCATAAAACTTGACTCTCTTGCAATCGGCTATACCGCCAAACATTCTGTAAAGGTTGTAGCTGAAGGCATCACCGCCACTATCCGCAGCGGCGAGATGACCTGCCTGTTGGGTGTGAACGGAGCCGGCAAGTCGACGCTGCTTCGCACTCTCTCGGGTTTCCTTCCGCCGCTGTCCGGGAAGATAGACATCATGGGCAAGCCACTAAAGTCTTATCGCGAGACTGATCTTGCGAAAGTAATCGGCGTGGTCCTCACTGAGAAGAACAATCTGCAGAACATGACGGTAGAAGAGCTGGTCGGGATCGGCCGCAGCCCTTATACCGGTTTCTGGGGACGGCTTCGCGCCGAAGACCGGACTAAAGTGGAGGAGTCAATGAGCAAGGTTGGGATAACTGACCTGCGTGACCGTCTGGTGCAGACCCTCAGCGATGGAGAGCGGCAGAAGGTGATGATAGCCAAGGCTCTGGCGCAGGAGACGCCCATCATATTCTTGGACGAACCTACAGCCTTTCTCGACTATCCCAGCAAGGTGGAAATCCTTAATTTGCTGCATCGCCTCTCAAGCGAGTCCGGAAAAACTATCTTTTTGTCGACCCACGACCTGGAGCTGGTTCTCAGGGTTGCCGACAGGGTATGGCTTATGAAAAAAGAAGCCGGAGTCCAGACCGGATCTCCTGAAAACCTGATCGTAGACCCCGCCACCGGCCGTTTCTATTTCAAATAATACAGTATCCTTTACAGTTCTATGCGGATTACGCCGCCGTAGGGCGGGAGGGCGGCGAAAGCTTCCTCGGGAGTGACGTGGCCGGCGTAGATTAGGGCTGATACGAGCACTCCGCCGTGAGCGAAGACAGCCACGCGCTTCCACGACTTGCGGCGCAGCTCGTCCAGGAAGGCACTGACGCGCTTATACTGCATCATGAACGATTCCCCACCTGTGACAGGCGTGTTGATGTGGTCCTCATACCATTCCTGCAGGTGCGGATCGCTGATGTCGTCGAAAAGCTTCATCTCCCACTCTCCGAAATTGATCTCGAGGATGCGCTCGTCGCGCTCCGCATCGGCAAAGCCGCAATATGCTGCCAGCCGGGTGCAGCGCGAGAGCGGACTCGTGTACGCATGATCCACCGGCCCATAAGCCTTCAGTTCAGCCTTTGCCAGCGCAGCCTCTTCCTCGAAACTCTCCTTCAGCGGCACATCCGTCTGCCCGTAGCAAGTCCCGACCGGCACATCAACCGAAGTGTGGCGTATGAGGATTACTTCCATATTCTACTTCGTCTGCAGGGTGAGTTTGGCGGCGGGGAGGGTGGAGGTGACGGTGAGGTCGGCTTTGCCTTTCTTGCCGTTGTTGCGGACGACGATCAGGGCGCGGCCCTTCCATGTGGTGACGCGGGGTGAGGTGTAGGGCTCGAGGTCTTTCAGGTCGGCGCTTGCGGCTGCCAGCAGCTGGCCGGAGCCTGAGACTGCGACATTACAGGTAACGGCAGCTTCGGGGCAGATGTTGCCGTCTCTGTCAAGCACTTCGACGGTGATGAACGAAAGATCCTGTCCGTCAGGAGTCAGGATGGTCTTGTCGGCATGGAGCCTGAGTCGGGCAGGCGCGCCTGCGGTCTTCAGCTCCGCGGTTGCCCTGTTGGTCGTCGCGCGCAGGGTCCCGGCCTTGTAGGGAACTGTGAAGACAGCTTTGTATTCTGTGTCCTCGCCGACTTCCTTGGTGCCGATGAGGTCGTTGTTCAGGTAGAGGCTCACTTCCTTCGATTTGGTGTAGACTTCCACTTCCACAGGCTTGCCTTCCCAGCCCGGCCAGGTCCAGGATTCCCACATGGGCCATACGCTCCACGCAGTAAGTCCTATTTCGCCGCGATAGCCGTCAGGCTCCTTTACTGCCATGTAGATGGCCTCTCTGTTGTTCCAGAGCATGTCGCGGTAGTGGCTGATGGGCTTGCGCCAGCCGGTGATGTCCACATCGCCGCAGTATGCTCCGTGCCACTCGGGTATGCCGCCCTGCACATAATGCTCGCCGGGAGTCTCGCTGCCCTTGTAGTAGAAGCGGCCGATGCCAGCCTCTCCGAGATAGTCAAGTCCGGTCCAGACTATGTCTCCCACTATGTAGGGGAAAGAAGTGACTGCCTTCCAGTTGCGGAATGCGTCGCGCGGGTAGCTCTCGGTCTGCAGCATAACTCGCTCGGGAGAACGCTCGTGGTCGGTGACGTGCTTGTGTATCATGTAGTTGTAGCCCACTACGTCCAGAACCTCGGCGTGCGGGTCGAAGTTTTCCCAAACCTCTCCCGGCCATGCGCAGAGGGCCTCTGTGACGGGACGGCTGTCATCAACTTCCAGCACTGCCTTCTTGAGCATCCTGGCCGTAGCTACGACCGACAGTTCGTTGCGCTCTATCACCTCGTTGCCAAGGCTCCATGCGATAACCGAAGGGCTGTTGCGGTCGCGAAGCACCATGGCCTGGATGTCCTCTTTGCCGCAAGAGTCAATGAGAGTCGAGTAGTCGTAGGGGTTCTTGGCGGTGCGCCAGCCGTCGAAGGCCTCGTCGATCACCAGCATTCCAAGCGAGTCGCAGGCCTGGATCAGCGCCCTTGACGGCGGGTTGTGGCTGGTGCGGATGAGGTTGAAGCCGGCATCTTTCATCAGTTGCACCTTGCGGACCTCGGCGGCATCGAAAGCCATCGCACCCAGCACTCCGTCGTCGCTGTGGATGCACGTTCCGTTGAGGTCGATCGGCTGGCCGTTGAGCAGGAAGCCCTTCTTGGCGTCGAACGATACCGAGCGGATGCCGAACCTTTCGATGTATGTGGTATAAGAGTATCTGGTGAGATCTTTTAGCGATATGCTGCTGTAGTATAGGTGCGGGTTGCCCAGCGACCAGATCTTGGGCCTGTCGACGTAGAAAATTACTTCGACTGTCTTGGTCTCGCCGGGAGCGAAGGTTTCGTTGCGCTCGATGCCTGCCACAATGACGGTGGCTTTCCTCTCGATGGCCGACTCATTCTCGACGGTGACCTGCACCTTCACCGTGGCCTGGTCTATGTCGACCTCGGGTGTGGTAATGTAGATGCCGTTCTCAGCGATGTGCAGGGCCGGCATGGTCTGCAGCCGGACGTGACGGTAGATGCCGGATCCGGAGTACCAGCGGCAGTTGGGCTGCTGGCTGTTGTCCACCTTCACAATTACTTCGTTGTCCTGCCCTTTAGCCCTGAGGAAGGGGGTGATGTCCACAGTGAACGGAGTGTATCCGTAGGCGTGCTGCCCGGCCTTCTGCCCGTTGATGAAGACTTCGGCCTTCTGGTAGACGCCGTCGAAGTGGAGCTTCACTTTCTCGCCCTCGGGGGTCTTGAAGGTCTTGCGGTACTCTCCCTTGCCGCCTGCGTACCATCCGCCGCCTGTGCCTGTGGCGCCAGTCTTGGGAAGGGGCGCCGTGTAGATGTCCCAGTCGTGGGGAAGGTCGACTGTCACTGACTGGCCGTCATGGGTGAAGGTCCAGCCTTTGTCGAAAAGCTGGTCTGTGGCCTGGGCTGAAGCTAATAATGATGCGCAGAGCATCGCTGTCGTGAGGATGGCTTTTATGGTTTTCATTGCTGTGATATATTTTCTTTGAATTCGCTTATTTCTTCGAGAAGATTGTAGAGGGTGTCCTGGCCCAGTACGTCGCGGGCCACGGCCTTGCTGATTTCGCCAGCCTCGTCGGCTTCGTAGTCAGCTTTCCAGTCTGTGGCGAGGTATTCCTCCAGCTGTCTGATGTTGTCCTGCTGGGCATCGAGAGCCTCAAGACCCTCCCGGGCCTGACGCAGTGCCTTGCTGACCTCCCTGAGCCGGGTGCTTTGCTCTGCCACGCGCTGTTCGGCAGCAGTGAGGCTGGCCTCCTTCCCGGGCTCTTCCAGGTACATCACCTCTTTGCCGGTGGCGGTGGCGTATTCAATTTCGGAGCGGGTGCTGGAGCCGATGTAGCCCCCGACGTTGATGACGAAGATGGCGTCGGCCATGTCGATCTTGCGCTTATGCATGTCGTCGAGCATCTCCTTGGTGCCCTCCGTCCAGACTTCCGCGTCGCCGGAGTGCCCGAAGAGGCCTACGCTGATTACTATGTTTCCTTGGAGAGTGAGGCGTTTCTGCGCCTCCATGAACTGGTCTTTGAAGCGCGTGCTGCCGCAGAGGGTTATTACTTTGTAGCCTCCTGTCATATCCAGAAGTATAGTGGGATAAAGATACAAAATAATCCTGATTGTTGGTGGAATTATGTAACTTTGGAGAACTATGAGATATGTTATGAGACGACTGCTGGTTTTGGCGGCGGGGGCGATGCTCCTGCTGGCTGCGGGATGTGCGCGGAGCGGCGCCGGGGATGGCAATGTCCTGCCGGACTGGGCGCTGGGCGGCTTCGTGCGGCCCGAAGGGGTGAATCCTGTCATCAGCCCGGATCCTGCAATCCTTTTCTACTGCCCAATGCAGCAGGGGCCGGTCGGCTGGATGGAGAGCGACACCTTCAATCCCGGGGCTGTGGCGGTGGACGGCAGGATTGCGGTTATTTTCCGTGCGGAAGACAACTCTGCGACCGGCATCGGCAAGCGGACCTCCCGTCTGGGGCTAGCCTTCTCGTCTGACGGCATCAATATGGACATCCAGCCGGAGCCTGTGCTCTATCCTGCAGAGGACGGATGGCAGAATGTCGACTGGCCGGGCGGCTGCGAAGATCCGCGCATCGCCGTGACGGAAGACGGCCTGTATGTCATGATGTATACCTCATGGAACCGCAAGGTGCCCCGCCTGAGCGTCGCCACCTCCCGCGATCTGGTGAACTGGACCAAGCACGGCCCGGCCTTCGCAGATGCGTGGGACGGCCGTTTCGCCGAGACGCAGAGCAAGTCCGGGTCGATTGTGACGACTCTGAAGGGCGGCCGGCAGGTGATAGCGAAAGTAGGAGGGAAGTATCTCATGTACTGGGGTGAGCACATGGTGAATCTGGCCGAATCGGACGACCTGATCCACTGGACCCCCCAGGTCGATGAAGAGGGAAAGCTGAAGGGCATCCTCTTCCCCCGCGAAGGCTTCTTCGACAGCGCTCTGACGGAGTGCGGTCCTCCGGCCCTGCTGACAAAACGTGGTATCCTGCTGCTCTACAACGGCAAGAATCGCAAGGATGAAAAAGGTGATGTCCGCTACCCCGGCGGTACCTACGCTGCCGGGCAGGTCCTCTTCGACGCCGACCATCCCGACCAGGTGCTGGAGCGGCTCGACGTGCCGTTCTTCAGGCCGACCGAGGACTTTGAAAAGAGCGGCCAGTATGTCGACGGCACCGTCTTCATCGAAGGCCTGACATTCTTCCAGGGTCGCTGGTATCTATATTATGGCTGCGCCGATTCCTTCGTCAGCGTCGCAATTTACGACCCGAAAAATCCTGCACCGGGAGATCCCATTCCCGAACCAATCAATAATG
>JAFYZI010000152.1 GCA_017548725.1 Bacteroidales bacterium | reverse complement strand
TCGTTGTTGTCGTTGAACCAGCAGATGCCTTTCGTGCGGATGATGTTCTCAGGCCAGTGCTTGATGACAAAACGGTCGAACTTGTTGATGTCGAAGGGGCGGCGGCGGTAATAAACGAAGGTGCCGATGCCGTACTCTTCCTCCTCCTCGCTCTCCTCTTCATCTTCGATGGGCTTGCCGAGCTCCTTGATCCATGCGGCGGAGAGGCTGGCCTTGTCGAAATTGAAGCTGTTGGTGTTCAAAATCTGCTGCAGCGGCACGTCGGCATAAGTACATTCCACCACCTGGGCCGTCGGCTGGATGGCGCGCACTACAGCCTTGATCTGCCGCAGCTCTTCTTCCGTCACCTGGTCTACCTTGTTGAGCAGTATTATGTCGCAGAACTCGATCTGCTGGATTATCAGATTCTCGATGTCCTCGTCGTCTATATTGTCCCTGGTGAGGTCCTTCGCGCAGGCGAATTCGTCCCTCAGCCTGAGCGCATCCACCACTGAAACTATGCAGTCCAGGCGCGGGGTGCCGTACTTGGTATACTCCGGAGGCATGCTCGCTATCGAGCAGATGGTCTGGGCGATGGGCACGGGCTCGCAGATGCCGCTGGCCTCGATGACGATGTAGTCGAAAGTGCCGGACTTGATGAGGTCGCAGAGCTGGTTCACGAGGTCCATCTTCAGCGTACAGCAGATGCATCCGTTCTGCAGAGCCACCAGACTATCATCCTGCTGTTTCACCACTCCGCCCTGCTGTATGAGGCCGGCGTCGATGTTCACCTCGCCGATGTCGTTGACTATGACTGCGAAGCGTATGCCCTGCCTGTTGGACAGGATCCTGTTTACTAGAGTGGTCTTTCCGCTGCCCAGATATCCGGTGAGCAGCAATACCGGAGTTTGTTTCTGATTCATTTTTCGTCTCTATTTATCCGTCAACAAAAATACTAATCAAAACTGATATTCGGACAGATTTTTTATGCCGGGCCATGAGCCCATGTAATTCGTCACCTTGCCCCTCAGGTAAACTTTCTTGTGCTTCAGCTGCGGGTTGTCTACGAGGTTGAGAGCGGTGCGCATCGCCGACTTGCTAAGCTCTACCGCCATGCAGTCTGCTCTCTTCGTGGCTGACAGGGTCGCAGCTATGGCGATATGCGTTGTCGAAGCAATCTCTTCCGTGAAGAAATTCACATTGTCGGCCGTGCAGTCTCCTCCTACTATATATCCCCATACCCACACTGTATCCCCGACATGGCGGGCCGCCGAATCTATGCAGAACGCTGTGCGCGGAGTCAGTCCGTCCTCTTCGAAGAAGGTGCCGTCGGTAATGATGTCCTCACTCTCATAGACTGCCTGGGTGTCGACAGTGACCGAGAAGGCCGACTCGCCGGAGTTCGACGAAGCGTCGAGGTTGATGGTCAGGTTGACGCCGGAACGCAAGGTCCTTTTGAATATGGGTTTGGTCTCGGTGTCGGTGACAATGTCGAAGCGGGCTTCGCCGGGCGGGAAGAAGGCATACCTTTCTTCTCCTACAGGATAGAGCAGGCTCTGGTCTCCCTGGACGATACGCACCGGACTGGTGCCGAACATCTCGCGGTAGTGACTTCCGTAGGTCAGCCTGACTCCGCAGTTTATCTGGGAGCATTCCAGAAGCACCTTCGTCGTCTCGTCAGCAACGATGTCCACCTGGATTTCCGTTCCCCACTGTGGCGATTCGAAGGCGGGGACAGAATAGTCGGCGGACACCAGCTTCAAATTATAGGTACCTTCTGGCAGAATGATTGAATCCGGTCTGTCTCCATACAGACCGTTGTAGTACACCGTCCCTTGCAGGCCGGCGACAGTCAGGACGAATGCATTCGTGTCGGGGAGGGCGGCAGCTTTCATTGTAGTGAAGTCGTCGCTGAAGCTGGCTATTCCCAGCACCAGGCCTCCTTTGCGATGGCTCTGGTCCTCCTCGTCCGGCAGCACATGGCATGCCGTGGCGAACAGTGCAATCCCGATGCAGATTGCGGCAAATCTTTTCATTTTTTTATCCTCCATTTGTTTTGGTTACGGGACGCAATGTAGGCCATGAAAATTTATCTAGCCGTTTTTAAACGTTTATATACATTTAATTATTTGGATATTATTTCGGGATTGCATACTTTTGCAGTCCCAAATTCAAAAGGGTCTTGACTCGTTAGCTCAGTTGGTAGAGCACAGCACTTTTAATGCTGGGGTCTTGGGTTCGAGCCCCAAACGGGTCACTGAAAAAAGCCGCAGGAAACTGCGGCTTTTTTCGTGACCCTGGGTCGCCCTTTTCTGACCCCTCCTTTAATGGTTCCCTCAGGGAACCAATTGTATCAGGAAACTGCGGCTTTTTTTGCTACCTTTGATACCGCTATGAAGAAGTTAAAGATCACTTTTGTAGCGCTGATGGCATGCGCGCTGGCTGCGAATGCGCAGAATGCGGTGCTGCTCCATTCCCATAACGACTATGAGCGCACGGCTCCGTTCTGGGAGGCGTACAGCGAGCGCTTCGACTCGGTGGAGGCGGACGTGTACTGCATCGACGGTAAGCTCTTCGTCAGCCACGACAAGAAGGATGTCGCACCCGAAAGGACCTTCGAGGCTCTCTATCTTGAGCCCGTCCTGAAAGTCTTCGGGCTGAACGGCGGCAGAGCCTGGGCGGGCAGCGAGCAGACAATCCAGCTGCTCATCGACATCAAGGAAACTACCGAACCTACGCTCGGCACGCTGGTAAGGCTGCTTGAGGCTCACCCCGACGTATTCGATCCCGCCGTGAATCCATACGCCGTACGGGTAGTTATGACCGGCAACGTGCCCTCCCCCGCCGATTTCGACAGATACCCTGACTTCATCTTCTTCGACGGCAACCTCGATGCGGAATACACTCAAGGACAACTGCAGCGCATCGCCCTGTTCAGCGCACCTTTCTATAAATATACTCTCTGGAGAGGCCGTGGCCGCGGCAGCAAGGCTGGCTGGGAGAAAGTGATGGAAGCCGTAGAGCGCGCCCATGCCCAGGGCAAGCCCATCCGCTTTTGGGGCGCCCCGGAAAACGAGACCGTCTACCACGTATTCTACTCGCTCGGCATCGACTACATGAACTCCGACCGTCCCGCCGAGTGCGCCCTCTTCTACAAGTCCCATCCCGAGCTCGTCAGCGAGTAGCTCCTCCGGCCACGTTTTTTATTACCTTTGAGACCCGTATGAATCCCGACCCGACAATCCATCGTAAATAATAACTATAAGACTTATGAAAAGGACACTGATTCTGCTCAGCCTTATTCTGCTCAGCCTTATTCTGCTCGCATCTGTTTCTTGCTCCAAATCCACTCCCGAATCGAGCAGGGAGATGGTCCTGTGGTATGATAATCCCGCCGGCGAAGTCTGGCTCGACGGCCTTTTCATAGGCAACGGATATATGGGCGGCAATGTCTTCGGACGGATAGACCATGAGCGCATCGCTCTCAACGAATCGACCTTCTGGTCCGGCCGTCCGCACGACTACAACGACCCTGAAGCCCACAATTACTACGACCAGATCAAGGAACTGATGTATGCGAAGAAGTATAAGGAGGCCGAGGAGCTGGTCAACGAACATTTCTACGGCAAACCGGCCAACCAGCAGACATACGTCCCGGTCGGCGACCTGCTACTCGAGTTCCAGAACGGAGCGGAACCCGTGAGCGATTATTATCGCGAGCTGGATATGGAAACTGGTATCGTCAAGGTCAGCTACACGGCGGGCGACGTCAAGATGACCAGAGAAGTATTCATGTCCTATCCCGACCATGTGATGGTGATGAAAGTCAGCGCCGACAAGCCCGGGAAGGTGAATGTGGAAGCAAAGCTCAAAAGCCCTTTCCAGAGACAGATTTCCTCATCCGGCAACCGCCTGACCATGAACGGCACCTGGAGCTATCTCCCCACCAGGATCTTCGACCTGATTGCCAAGGTCGAAGGCGACGGCATGAGTTTCCAGACGGATGTCGTTGCGCTGCCGCAGAAGGGAAAGCTCACAGCCACTGATTCCAGCCTCGTTGTCAAGGACGCCAATTCAGTAACTTTCGTTCTCACTATCGCTACCGATTATGTAAACTATAAGGACATCAGCGGGGATCCCTCGGCACGCTGCGAGGAGATTCTTGCCGCCGTCGACGGCAAGAGCTTCAAAAAGCTGAAGGAGACCCATCTCAAAGACTTCTCAGGGCTGATGAGCCGTGTCCATCTGACCGTAGGGGACGACGCAATGAACAGCATTCCGACCCAGGAACGCGTTGCAGCCCTCAAGCAGGGCGAAAGAGATGCGGACCTGCAGGCCAAACTATTCCAGTTCGGCCGCTACATTACGGTGTCCAGCAGCCGCAAGGGCAGCGAACCCAGCAATCTTCAGGGACGCTGGAGCCAGGACCTTCTCCCTAACTGGGGCAGCAAATACACTCTCAATGTCAATACTGAGATGAACTACTGGCCGGCCGAGGTCACCAATCTCTCCGAATGCACAGCCCCTCTATTCCATCTTATCGAGGATCTCGCGGAGAACGGAGCCGAGACGGCAAAACTGTATTACGGAGCAAACGGCTGGGTATCCCATCACAATACCGACAACTGGCGAGGCACCGCCCCGGTCGATGCCGCCCGCTACGGAATGTGGCCGATGAGCGGAGTCTGGCTGTGCCAGCATATCTGGGAGCACTACCTCTTCACTGAAGACCTCGACTTCCTGAAGCAATATTATCCCATTATGAAGGGGGCCGCAGAGTTCGTACTGGACATACTCGCGGTGAATCCCAACTACGGCTACCTGACCATCCCGTTCTCGATGTCTCCCGAGCAAGGCTATTACATCGGCGACAACCCCGTAGAGATGTTCCTGGCGCCGTCCACCACTATGGACAATGCGCTGATCCGCGACCTCTTCCCCCACTGTATCGAAGCCGCAAAGATCCTGGGCGTCGACAGCGAGTTCAGCGCCAGGCTGGCAACCACACTGGAGCAGATCCCTCCTTATATGATAGGCCAGAACGGCATGCTCCAGGGCTGGATCGAGGACTGGACACGCGGCCGGGAAAACCACAACTGGTCGGGCACATTCGGCCTCTACCCCGGCAACTCCATCACGCTGCGCGGGACACCTGAGCTCGCAGCCGCTGTCGAAGCATGGCTGGAGCCGCGTCCTGTCACTGTTTTCTGGAACAGTGCCATAGACATCTGCCAGTGGGCAAGGCTTGAAAACGGAGATAAGGTAGATGAGATCTTAAGGAAGATCTTCATGACGCCCGCCGGCCGCCGTATGATGGGTGGTTTCGGCAACAACCTGCACTTCTCCGGCTCAAACCAGTCAGACATCAATTTCGGCATAACTGCCGCCATCGCTGAAAGCCTCCTCCAGAGCCATGATGGCGAGATATCTATCTTGCCCGCCCTGCCGGCAAGCTGGAAAGACGGCTCTGTAAGCGGTCTGAAGGCCAGAGGCGGATATGAAGTCAGCATCAGCTGGAAAGACGGCAAAATGACTTCCTGCGAGATCAAGTCGGAATTCGGCAAGCCGTTCACTGTCCGCTATGCCGGCAAGACCCGCGACTTCACCCTCCCCGCCGGCAAAACCCTCAAGCTCGGAGCGGAGCTGTAACAGGTCGCTTCCTTTATATGCGGATACTGTCCGCCTCCCGCCCGCCTGTTTTGCGCGTGTTTTATAAATCACGGCCGAAATCGGCAGCGGCTGTGGAGAATGAGTACGGCAAGTCGTCGGGGGCGGTACCGCGGGAGAGGTTCGGCTCCGCGGACATGCGGACCTTGACGGTGCCGCCGCGGATAAGGTCGAAGTGGTCGAAGTAGTTCTTCGTGTAAGGCTTGCCGCGGAAGGTCATCGCGTCGATGTAGAAATTGTCCGTGCCATTGTCCGGAGCGTCTATGGTCAGGTCGTTGCCGTTCTCGAAATGCAGGACAGCCTTCTTGAACAGCGGAGTGCCGATTATGTACTGGTTGGCGCCGGGAGCGACGGTATAGAATCC
>JAFYZI010000151.1 GCA_017548725.1 Bacteroidales bacterium | reverse complement strand
CCTCAAGAATGGTTCCGGCGGAATGAACGGCGGCATCACCAACGGCGCGCCGATTGTGTTCAGGGTGGCCTTCAAGCCGACGTCCAGCATCGCGAAGGCCCAGCAAACGTGGAACTTCGCTACCGGCGGCATGACCGAGCTGGAAATCCCCGGCCGGCACGACACATGCTTCGCGCTGCGCACTCCGGTCATAGTCGAAGCCATGACCGCCATAGTCCTCGCGGACCTGCTGCTGATCGCTTAGTCTTTCTCCAGGATCTCGTTCTGCGCCTGGATGGACGCAGTGTGGATGGCATTGTAGACGGCCGCTACGAAATCCTCCGGCAGGCCGTGGTCCCGACCCTCTTTAACCATCTCGTCCAGGATCTCGTCCCAGCGCTGAGTCTGCAGGATAGCCACGTTGTGCGCCTTCTTGTACTCACCGATCTTGCGGCTGATGTCCATACGTGAAGACAGCAGATTCAGCAGCTCCTCGTCGATGACGTCGATGTTCGCACGCAGCTGGCTCAGATTCTCCTTGTAGTCCAAATCCTCGCTCTGTTTCTCGCGGACGCGGATCTCACCGAGCAGGTCGTGCAGCTGGGCGGGAGTTAGCTGCTGCGAAGCGTCGCTGAGCGCGCACTCAGGCTTGCAGTGGCTCTCTATCATCAGACCGTCCAGACCGAGGTCGAGAGCCCTCTGGGAGAGCTCGAGGATATAGCCGCGGGCGCCGCCCATGTGGCTGGGATCGGCGAAGAACGGCAGCTGGGGATATCTGGTACGCAGCTCGACAGCTACCTGCCAGCCCGGGTCGTTGCGGTATTTCATCTTGCGGAACGCAGAGAATCCGCGGTGGATCACGCCGAGTTTCTTGATGCCGGCCATGTTGAGACGCTCCAGAGCGCCTATCCACAGATCGAGGTCGGGATTGACAGGATTCTTGACGAGCACCGGCATGTCGGTGTCGCGCAGCGCGTTGGCAATCTCCTGCACCATGAACGGGTTCGCAGAAGTGCGGGCGCCAATCCATACCATGTCTATGCCGTACTTGAGACATTCGTAGACATGCTTCTCGTTGGCAACCTCGGTGCAGACCTTGAGGCCGGTCTCCTGACGCACCTTCTGGAGCCATTTGAGGCCCGGAGTGCCTACGCCTTCGAAGCTTCCCGGGTGGGTGCGGGGTTTCCAAATACCTGCACGGAACATGTTGATGCCGAGAGCACGCAGCCCTCTGGCGGTTTCGAGAACCTGTTCTTCAGTCTCTGCACTGCAGGGGCCGGCGATCACCATCGGTTTGGGAAGGGTGAAGAAGCCCCATTCTTCTACGGGAATTATGTCGAGTTGTCTTGCCATGATTTTACTTGATGATACGTTTGATGCGGTTGGCCTCGTCGATGAAAGCGCGGATGGCGGTCTCGTCCATGTTGTCGATGGCATCCCTCAGCTCCTGCACACTCTGGATGAAGGCGTCGGTCACGCGGACGATATTGTCCTTGTTCTGGATGAAAATCGGAGTCCACATGTCGGCGTTGCTCTTTGCAAGCCTGGCGGTGGAAGAAAAACCGCTGGAAGCGAGGTCAAAAATATGTTTTTCGTCTTTTTCCTTGTCGAGGACGGTGTTGGCGAGGGCGAACGAAACCACGTGGGACAGGTGCGACACGTAGGCCGTGTGAACGTCGTGGGAAGATACGCTCATGAAGCCTACCCTCATGTTAAGGGCGTCGTAGAGCTTTTCAACCGTAGCCAGGGCCTTCGGCGAAGACTCGGCCTGGTCGGCGATGATGCACACCTTGGAGTCGAAGAGGTTCGGCATGGCAGCCCACGGGCCGGAATACTCGGTACCGGCCATGGGGTGGGTGGCCACATACTGCTTGCGGCAGGCATGGTACATGGTGGCCTGCGCTATCTGCTCCTTGGTGGAGCATACGTCCATCACTATCTTGTCGGTCCAGCCTTCCTTCTGGAAGCGGTCCAGCACCCTGCAGACCACCTTCACTGCGACATTCACCGGCACAGCCACTATGATGATGTCGCTCTTTTCCACACACTCGTCCTCGCTGACCACTTCGTCCACGAGGCCGATCTTCAGGGCCGCTGCGGCGTTCACCTGGTCGGCGTCCATTCCCACTATCCTGTCGGCAAATTTGCGGCGGCGCAGGTCGATTGCCATTGAACCGCCGATAAGACCGAGACCGATTATTCCGATATTCATTTCCTTATATAAAATTCTGTAAAGTTAGATTGCGGCTTTGTATTCGCCGAGGATCTTGAGGTCCTCGATGAGCGGGCGCACCGCCGTGAGGGCCTGCAGATAATGCTCTCTGTTGTCAAATTTGATGTCTATGTAGAAGAAATACTGCCATTTCTTTCCCGGGATGGGGAGAGACTGGATCCTGGTGAGGTTCATCTCGTAGAACGACATGATGGCGAGGATGTGCGCCAGCGAGCCCGGCTTGTGGGGCAGGGTGAAGCATATTGACGCCTTGTCGATCTGGTCCTCGGGAAGCTCGAGGCTGTCGTCGAGGATGAGGAACCTGGTGAAGTTCTCCTTATAGGTCTCGATGCCGGCGGCGAGTATTTCCAGATTGTTCTGCTGGGCAGCCACAGTCGAAGCCACGGCGCCGATGCCCTTGAGCTGATGCTTCGCTATCTCGATGGCGCTGGCGGCGGTGTCTTCCGACTCTACAAGCTGGATCCAGGGGCAGTTCTTCTCGAAGAAGTCGCGGGTCTGGTTGATGGCCATGTAGTGGGTGCGGATCTCTTTGATGTCTTCGATCTTCTGGCCGGGCAGGGCCATCAGGTTCTGGTGTATCTGGAGATATATTTCACCCTTGATGCGCACTTCGTGAAGGCGCAGCAGTTCGAAGTTGGGGAGCAGTCCGCCGGAGATGGTGTTCTCGATGGCCATGATGGCGGCATCGGCCTTCCCGGACTCCATCGCGGGATACAGTGAAGCGAAGTTGGGGCACTCGATTATCTGCGGCACATAACCCAGCTTGTTGAGGTAGAAAGTCTGGGCGGCCTGGTCGTGGAAACTTCCGAAATGTCCCTGGATGGCTACGCGCTTCATGTGTTAAATGTTTTTAAACGTTTATAAATGTTTAAACGAGCTTAGCAACCCACTCGTCACGGCCGCCGGGAAGCATGTCCACGGGCGGAAGTTCGATCATGGTGTAGCAGCCGGGAGCCTGCCTTGTGGCGGCGCGGGCCACTGACACGAGGATCTGGCCAGTCAGGGCGGGGTTGTTGATGTGCATGTTGAACTCGAAGAGCTGGTCGTGGGTCTTGCCGCTGACACCTTTGCGCACGAGGTTCACGCCGTGGCCCATGTCTTTCAACGCATCCACAGACGGCACGTTGTAGACGTAGGTCTCGTCGTTCACGAAGTACGGATCAGCCTTGATGGCGGCTGCGACCTTCTCGAAATCGGCGCCGGGGAGCAGCTCCACATACACCATGCGGCGGTGTACGCCGGTTCCCATCGGGATAGTCATCGACAGGGCGTCCTTCACACCTTCCACAGCCTTGCAGGCTACGGAGTGGCCCATGCTCATGCCGGGGCCGAAGTTGGTATAGGTAAGACCTTTCGGGGCGCAGGCCTGCAGGATGGCGCGGACCATAGAGTCGGAACCCGGGTCCCAGCCTGCAGAGATTACAGACACCTTGCCGGCCTTGCGGGCAGCTTCGCCGAGAGTGGCGCGCAGCTCGGGCACCTTGGTGTGGATGTCGAAGCTGTCGACGGTGTTGATGCCGAGGGCGAGAGCCTCGAGGGCATACTGCTCAACCTTGCGGGTCGGGGTGGCGAGGATGGCCACATCAACGTCCTTGAGTTCCTTGAGGGATGCGACTACGGGAATGCCGGCGAGGGCGGCCGGGACGTCTGTAGCGTTGCGGCGCACTACGCCTGCGATTTCAAAATCTTCAGAAGCCTGCAGGGCTTCGAGTGCATAACGGCCGATATTTCCATAGCCGACTACGGCTGCACGTATCTTTTTCATAGCAGATTCAGGTCTTTCAAAGTTTTATTCATGATTGCGGCTGTGGCCTCTGTAGCTTTGGTCAGAGGGAGCCTGAGTTCGTTGCGGATGAGACCCATCTGCGCAAGGGCTTCCTTCACGGGGATGGGGTTGCTCTCGACGAAGCAGTTCTTGCAGAGCGGGAGCAGGATTTGGAACAGTTCGCGGGCTGTGGCGTAGTCGCCGGCCATGAGGGCGTTGCAGAGGGCGGCCATCTTGTCGGGCACTACGTTAGACACTACGCTGATGACTCCGGAAGCTCCGGTGGCCATGAGGGAGAGCGTCTCGTCGTCGTTGCCGCTGAATACCTGGAAGCCTTCGGGGGCGCCGGTGATGACCTTAGAGATCTGGGCGTAGTTGCTGCTGGCTTCCTTGATGGCGGCGATGTTGGGCTCGGCGGCCACCTTTAGGGTGGTGGCGTCGGTGATGTTCACCCCTGTGCGGCCCGGCACGTTGTAGAGCACTATCGGTTTGGGCGAATGGGCTGCCACTGCCTTGAAGTACTCGTAGAGGCCGTTCTGGGTGGGCTTGTTGTAGAAGGGCGTCACGATCAGGAAGGCGTCGGCCCCGTAAGGAGCCAGCAGGTCGATGTTGCGCAGCGTCCCTGTGAGGGAGTTGGAGCCTGCGCCGACCAGCAGGGTGAGCTTCGGTGCATGGGCGCGGCAGAGTTTCAGGATCTCCACTTTCTCTTCGTCGCTGAGGCACGGCGTCTCGGCCGTTGTGCCCAGCGGCACCAGGAAATGTATGCCGGCCGCAACTTGGCGGTCTACCAGCGCTGCCAGAGCGTCGTAATCAACTTTACCGTCGCGGAACGGAGTGACCAATGCTGTGCCGCAACCTTTTATATCCAGTCTGTTCATATCTTATCTGAAAACATGAGTTCTTTGAATTCAAACACTCCCTTCACCTTCTGCGCCATGAGGGCGGCTTCCACTGCGCCGGCGGCAAGGCCTTCGCGGGAGAACGCCTCGTGGCTGAGGGTGATGCGGTCGCAGGGGCCCTCCAGGGTGAGGATGTGCGTGCCCGGCACTTCGCCGATGCGCTTCGACTCGATGGGAGTTTCGCAGCCCATCTCGCCATCCACTATAGCAGCGAGGCTCTTCGCGGTGCCGCTCGGAGCGTCCAGCTTGTGGATGTGGTGGATCTCCTCGATGGCCGGCTTGTAGCCGCCGAAGCGGGCTGCCATCTTCGCAAGGTTGTCGGCCGCGGCGAAAAGGATGTTCACTCCGATGGAGAAGTTGGAAGCATAGATGAGGGTCGTGCCGCACTTGGCAAAATAAGCCTTCACCTCCTCCTCGATGTCGTTCCATCCGGTGGTGCCTATCACAGCCGCAGCGAAATGCTCGGCGATGAAACGGTAGTTCGCCCTAATGGCGTCGGGGGTGGTGAAATCGATGCAGACGCACTTTGCCGCCACCTCGGCGGGAGTCTCAGTGACAGCTTCGCTCCAGCCGGCGTAGGGCAGGCCTCTTTCCAGCACCATCCTTTCGATGATGTGGCCCATCTTTCCGTATCCGCTAATTAAAATATCCATGCTCGAAAAGGTTCTGGTGAAGTTTCTTCAGCACGTCGGCCATCTCCGGACGGTCCACTACGATGCTGAGGTTGAGGTATGTGGTGTCCTGCGAGATCATGTAGATCTTGCTGTCGATGACTGCGTTGAAAACGGATGCCAGCAGGCCGCGCACTCCGATTATGTTCTTGCCGATGATGGAGATCTGCGCCTTGTCGCGGTCCACCGTCACGTCGGCGAAGGTAGAAAGGCCCTTCACAGCCCCCTCCACATTCTGGCTGGCCTCCACCGTCACGGTGATGCTGGCCTCTGATGAACTCAGCAGGTCGACAGAAACGTTGTGGCGGGCGAAAGTCTTGAACACTTTCTCCATGAATCCGACCGTGTTGATCATCTTCATAGAGTAGATGTTTATGACGCGGATATTCTCCTTATATGAGAGTGTCTTGATGCCGTCGAACACGCAGGCGCGGCTCAGCACGGCTGTTCCCTCGTTCTGGGGGTTCATAGAGTTGAGCACATACACCGGGATGTTCTTCTTCTGCGCTGGCTCGAGGGTCAGCGGGTGGAGCACCTTCGCGCCGAAGCGGGCCATTTCGGTGGCCTCTTCGTAAGACAGCTTGTGGAGCCCTTTGGTGTTGCTGACGATGCGGGGGTCGGCGGTGCGCACTCCGTCCACATCGGTCCAGATCTCGATGCGGTCAGCATCGATGGCCATTCCGATCAGCGATGCGGTGTAGTCGGATCCTCCGCGGCCCAGAAGGGTGGGACGGCCGTCCTCGGTGGCGCTGATGAAGCCCTGGGTGATGATGGTCTGGTATTTTGCGTATGCTTCCTTCACCACTCTGGCTGCGCTGACTTCGAGGATGTCCATGCGCGGGCTGGCCTTGAGGAAGTCCTCGTCGGTGATTATCATGCTGCGGGCGTCAACCCAGTGGGTCTTTGTGCCGCGCATGTTCATCGCGTAAGCTATGATGGTTGACGATAGGTATTCTCCTGAAGAAATGATGACAGCCTTGTCGCACTCGCTCATGTTGCCTTCGCCGAGATGCTCTTCCAGAGTGGCGAAGATGCGGTTGATCTTGTTGCGTACGTCGCGGTCCTTGCGTTCGTTCACTTCCGGCAGGGTGGCGTTGATGTCGTCGACGATGCCCATGTGGCGCGCCTTGAGGGCGGCGATGGCGTCAGCGGCTTCTTCCTGCTTGCAGGCCTCGGCAAGGCTTATGATGTTGTAGAGGCCGTCGGTGACTTTCGCGCAGGCGGAAACCACCATCACAGGCTTCTGGGCAAGCTTGGATTCGACAATCGATATGGTTCTGAGCATTGCGGTCGCATCAGCTACGGATGTGCCGCCGAATTTCATAATTATCATAGAAGGGCGAATGCTATTCTTACAGCGTTAGTTGCAGCGCCGATGCGCAGGTTGTCGGCGGCGATCCACATGTTCAGGCAGTTTTCTGCCGAGAAGTCCCTGCGGAGCCTGCCCACCAGCACGTCGTTGGTGCCGAAAGCGTCGATGGGCATCGGATATACATTGTTGGCGGGGTCGTCGCGCAGCACGCAGCTCGGGGCCTTGCCCTCTGCGTAGATGGCCTTGACCTCGTCGAGGTCGTAGTCTTTCTCGAACTGCACGTTGATCGATTCGCTGTGGCCGCCGGTCACGGGCACGCGCACTGTCGTGGCGGTAACCTTGATGCTGTCGTCACCGAATATCTTGCAGGTCTCGTTGACCATCTTCATCTCTTCCTTGGTGTATCCGTTGTCGAGGAACACATCGATGTGGGGCAGTATGTTGCGGTCGATCTGGTGAGGATAGGCGCAGGGGAGGTCGAGAGCGTTCTCGCCGCGCTCGCGCAGCATCTGGTGGATACCCTTCATGCCGCTGCCGGTCACTGACTGGTAGGTGGAAACCACGATCCTCTTGATCTTGTAGCGCTCGTGGAGCGGGGCGAGGGCCAGCACCATCTGGATGGTAGAGCAGTTGGGGTTGGCGATAATCATGTCTTTCGGACCGATGGCCTTGGCGTTGATCTCGGGCACTACCAGCGGCACATTGGGGTCCATCCTCCAGCATGAGGAATTGTCGATGACACGGCAGCCCGCAGCGGCGAATTTGGGAGCCCACTCTTTTGAGACGCCGGCGCCTGCTGAGAACAGTGCAATTTCGGGCTTCGCAGCCACTCCGTCCTCGAGGCTGACCACGGTATATTCTTTACCCTGGAAGGTGACTTTCTTTCCAACTGATTTTTCTGATGCGCACGGAACGAGTTCGCTTACCGGGAAGTTCATCTCTTCGAGCACTTCCCTCATCTTTGTCCCTACAAGACCGGTCGCTCCTACAACGGCTACTTTGACTTTTTTCATGATATGATGTTGTGTTTCTTGTGTTATCTGCATTCGCATATATTTCCATAAACGCCTTCGGCGGTGATCCTGGCTCCTGCGCCGGCGCCCTTGATGAAGATGGGAGTCGGGTAGAGCTTGGTGCTGAGAGATACGGCGGCGTCAGTGCCCTCGCAGTTGTAGAAGGGATGAGCCGCGTCGATGGTCATCAGGCCGATGGTGACGTCGTTGCCGACGATCTGGGCCACATATCTCAGCTTGGCGCCTGCGTCGAAAGCTTTCTGCTTCAGGCTTGAGAAGTAGTCCTCGTTCTTCCTGAGGGCCTCGAAGAAGCTGTCGACGTCTCCTTCCAGGCATTCCTCCGGGAGGAAGCCCTCGATCTTGACATCTTCGGCTTCGATCTCGGCTCCGGCTTCGCGGGCCATGATGATGGCCTTGCGCAGCACGTCGGTGCCCTGCAGGTCGGTGCGGGGGTCAGGCTCGGAATAGCCCAGCTCCTTCGCGCGGCGCACGATGGTCTCGAAGCTGTCCTTGCAGTCCTTGTTGCAGTATTCGCTGAAGATATAGTTCAGGGTGCCGGAAACGATGGCCTCGATCTTCTCCACCTTGTCGCCCGAAGACTGCAGCAGGCTGATGGTCTTCAGGATGGGCAGGGCAGCACCCACGTTAGTGTCGTAGTAGAAAGGCACCTTGCCGCCCCTTGCCGCCGCGCGGATGCGGTGGTAGAGGCCCATGTCGAGAGAGTTGCCGATCTTGTTGCAGGTGACCACTCCAATGCCGCTCGACAGGATGCCGGGGTAGAAACTCGTGAGGGTCTTGTCGGAGGTGCAGTCCACCAGCACGGAATTCGGCAGGCGCATCTCGATGGCGTCGCCGATGAAGTCGTTGATGTTGGTGCGGCGGTTGGTCTTCTCGCCCAGCACCTCTGCGATCTTGTCCAGATCCACACCCTTCTTGCACATGTAGCTGTTGCGGGTGTTGCAGATGCCCACGATGTTGATGGCCTGGCCGTTCTCCTTGATAACGTCGATGAGCTGGCGGCCCACATTGCCGTAGCCCACGATGAACAGGTTCAGAGGCTTCTGGCTCTCGTAGAAGAATTCGTCGTGGATGGCGATAAGGCCTTTCTCCACATCTTCCGTGGCCACGATGGCCGAAACGTTCCTCTCAGAAGAGCCCTGTGCGATGGCCCTGATGTTGATGCCCTCGCGGCCCAGAGCCTCGAACATCTTGCCGCTGGCTCCTGCGTGGTTCTTCATGTCGTCGCCCACGAGGCTGATGATGGAATATCCCGTCTCCACCTTCAGGGGCTCCAGCTTGCCGAGGCTTATCTCATAAGCGAAGCGCTCGTCCACAGCCTTCTTCGCCACTTCTGCATCATTCTCCGAGATCACCACAAGCATAGTGTGGACCGAAGAGGCCTGGGTGATGAGGATGATGTTGATGGAATTGGCGCTGAGCACCTCGAACAGCTTGCTGGAATAGCCCGGCACGCCCACCATGCCGCTGCCTTCCATCGACAGCAGGGCGAGCTTGTCGCTGTTGGAGATTCCCTTTATGAAGTTGCGGCCCTCCGGCGGGTTGCGCTCGATGCGGGTGGCCTTGCCATGCGGGTCGAAGGTGTTCTTGACGATGATGGGAATGCCTTTGCTCACCACGGGCTGGATGGTCGGGGGGAAGATGACCTTCGCGCCGAAGTGCGACAGCTCCAGTGCCTCGCGGTAAGAGATGTTCTCGATGGTCATCGCGCCGGGCACGATGCGCGGGTCGGCGGTCATCATGCCGTTCACGTCGGTCCATATTTCCAGCCTGCGGGCGGAAGTGGCGGCTGCAACTATCGCTGCAGTGTAGTCTCCGCCGCCGCGGCTCAGGGTGGTGACGCGGCCTTCGCGGTCGCTGGCCACGAAGCCGGGGATGATTATCAGCTTGGCGCGGCAGCCGTTGAGAGCTTCGGCTGTCAGGGTCTCAGTGAGCTCCTGATCCACCACGTTCTTGCCGCCTTCGTAATATGTCTTGATGAAATTGCGTGAGTCCAGCCACTTGCAGTTGATGCCGATAGAGCTGAACTTGGCAGCCAGTATCTTGGTCGAGAGCAGTTCGCCGAAGCACATGATCCAGTCCATGGTGGAGTGGGTGCTTTCGCGCAGGTGGAACACGCTGTCGCAGATTCCGCGCAGCTCGTCGAACATCTCGCCGAGCTCAGCTTTCAGGGTTGTACTGAAGGCTTCCATCTGGAGGTTCTCCACGATGTCGTAATGCTCTTTCTCGAGCTTTTCGAGGTCGGCTTTGTAGCTGGTGTCGGCAGCGGCTGCTTTCTTCCCTATCTGTATGAGGGTATCGGTGGCGCCGTGGATGGCTGAAGAGACCAGGACGGTCTTGTCGTTCTCGAGCTCGCTGAGCACGATGTCGACAACCTTCTTCATGTTTTCAGCATTGGCGACCGATGTTCCGCCGAATTTCAAAATCTGCATATCTGTTTCAATTAAATAGTTCGTAATGTTTCTTTATGGCTTCGCTGATCTGCTTGTACTCCAGCAGGAAGCCGTCGTGACCGAAGGATGAGGTTATAACTTCGAGCCTTCCGTTCTGCACTCCTTCGGCTATCCGGGCGCTCTCACTTACCGGGAAGAGGATGTCGCTGTCGATGCCGATGCAGAGGGTTTTTGCGCTGATGCGCTTCAGTGCGGCCTCGATGCCTCCGCGGCCGCGGCCTATGTTGTGGGTGTCCACGCCGAGGGTCAGCGAGAAATATGAATACGCGTCGAAGCGGTTCACGAGTTTCTGACCCTGATATTGCTGGTAGGTCACTGCGCGGTGCGCCAGCAGGAAGTCCTCGTCGGGCTCCGCCTGCGTCGCAGTGTATCCTTCGTAGTTGCGGTAGGTGGTGAGGGCCATGCTGCGGGCTGCGGCCAGGCCGGCTGCTCCGCCGTGCAGGTCCTTCTGTTCGTCGAAGGTCTTGTCGGCCAGGATGGCCATGCGCTGCGCCTCGAGGGTGGCGGTGCACCAGGGGCTGACCAGAGCGCTGGTGGCCAGAAGGCAGAGGTTCTCGATCAGGCCGGGATTGCTCACCGCCCATTCTATCGACTGGAAGCCGCCGTTGCTGCCGCCTACAAGGAAGTCGATTTTTGTAATGCCGAGATGCTTGCGCAACACTTCATGGGCTGCCACAAGGTCGCGGATGGTAATCAGCGGGAACTGGCGCATCGGGGCCTTCGCGTAATTGGCGGGGCCGGTGGTGCCGTAGCAGGAGCCGAGGATGTTGGCGCAGACGACGAAATATTTGTCAGTGTCGAACAGCAGCCCGGGGCCGCAGAGGGTGTCCCACCACTCCGAAGGGTCGGAGTTCGCGGTCAGGGCGTGACATATCCAGATGACCTTCTTGCCGGCAGGGCTTTCGCAGCTCGTGTGATACCGTATGTTGATATCCTCGAGCACGCCTCCGGCTTCGAGTTCGAAATTGCCTTTATGGATATAATTGTGTTCTGTCATTTGAATATTTCAGGTTGGATTGTGGGATTGGTTCGGAAAGATTCCGGGGGCAGTCCCGGCCCCGCGATTTGGTGGTATGAGAGTAGCGAAAGCATCATTACTGATGCATTCGCATGGGCTTTATGAAGACTGAAATATTCATTTGCGGATTTACCAGCCGCAAAGATAGAAGAAAATCCTGATTTGATGCAATTTTGGAGCGTTTTTTTACCTTTGTGCGTGCTACAGTATGCAAGTTTCCGACATTATTCCCATATTGCGGCGCGAAAACAGACAGAATGCTCCACGGTATGCGGCTTCAGACTACGATAGTCATACCGCGGAACTGTAACAGACAGAATGCTCCTTGGTATGTGACTTCAGGCTACGATAGCCATACCGCGGCGCGAAAACTGGCCGAAAAGAGTAAAAGAGATCCTTGGTATGCGACTCTTGGCTATGAGAGTCATACCGTGGAACGGAAATATAGAAATTATGCAAAACGACAACAAAAAGTACAGCCCGGATACCCTGTGTCTCAAGGCCGGCTGGGAACCCAAGACCGGCGAAGCCCGCCAGGTGCCCATCTATCAGACAACTACTTTCAAGTACGACACCACAGCCCAGATGGCCGACCTCTTCGATCTCAAGGCCAGCGGCTATTTCTATACAAGGCTCCAGAACCCCACCAACGATTTCGTAGCGGCCAAGATCGCGGCTCTCGAAGGCGGTGTGGCAGCGATGCTCACCTCGTCCGGCCAGGCAGCGTCGTTCTACGCCATCTTCAACATCTGCGAGAGCGGCGACCACTTCGTCAGCGCCTCCACCATCTACGGCGGCACCTTCAATCTGTTCGCCGTCACCATGAAGAAGATGGGTATCGACGTCACATTCGTCGACGCAGACGCTTCCGAGGAGGAAATTGCGGCAGCGTTCCGCCCCAACACCAAGCTGCTCTTCGGCGAGACCATCACCAACCCCTCTGTCAACGTGCTGGACATCGCCAAGTTCGCACGCATCGCGCATAGCCACGGCGTCCCGCTCATCGTCGACAACACCTTCGCCACGCCCGTCAACTGCCGGCCCATCGAATGGGGCGCGGATATCGTTACCCATTCCACCACCAAGTACATGGACGGCCACGGCGTGGCGGTGGGCGGCGCTATCGTGGACGGCGGAAAATTCGACTGGATG
>JAFYZI010000150.1 GCA_017548725.1 Bacteroidales bacterium | reverse complement strand
TGTCGGAAGCTATCTGCTCCACGAGGCCGTATCTCTCGGGATGCACCGCCGAGTTGTCGAGCGGATTCGCAGCCCCGGCGATCCTCAGGAAGCCGGCGCACTGCTCGAAGGCCTTGTCGCCCAACCTCTTGACTTTCAGCAGGTCCTGACGGGACAGGAAAGCTCCGTTCTCGCTGCGGTAGTCCACTATGTTCTGGGCAAGGGCCGGACCAATGCCGGAAACATAGCTCAGCAGATGCTTGCTGGCCGTATTGAGGTTCACGCCCACGCTGTTTACGCAGCTCTCGACAGTATTGTCCAGAGTTTCTTTCAGCAGGGTCTGGTTGACATCGTGCTGGTACTGCCCCACTCCTATCGACTTGGGATCTATCTTGACCAGCTCGGCCAGAGGGTCCATGAGCCTGCGGCCGATGGAAACCGCTCCGCGGACAGTCACGTCATAGTCGGGGAACTCCTCGCGGGCCACGTCGGAAGCCGAATAGACCGAAGCTCCGTCTTCAGACACGGAATAGACGCGCACGCCCTCGGGCAGGGCTATCTTCTTTATGAAATACTCGGTCTCGCGGCCGGCGGTGCCGTTGCCGATGGCTATCACCTCTATCTTGTAGGACTCCACCATCTGCGATATCTTCTTCATCGCCATGGTCTTCTCGTTCATCGGCGGGTGCGGGTAGATGGTGTCGTTGTGCAGCAGCTTGCCCTCGGTGTCGAGGCAGACCACCTTGCAGCCGGTGCGGAAGCCCGGGTCGATGGCCAGAGTGCGCTTCTGCCCTACCGGCGGAGCCAGCAGCAGCTGGCGGAGATTTTCCCCGAAGACCTTGATGGACTCGATGTCAGCCTTCTCCTTGGCTATGGCGAACACTTCGTTCTCTATCGAAGGATGCAGGAGCCTCTTGTAGGCGTCGCCGATTGCATCTACTAGGAAATGCCGCAGCTGGGACGAAGGCTTGCGCTTGCCCTTGAGCACGCAGCGCTCCATCCTCTCGTATGCATAATCCTCATTGACATCTATCTTTATGGAAAGCACCTCCTCGGCAGCCCCACGCAGAATCGCGAGCAGCCTGTGAGGCGGAATCTTGTCGACCCTCTGCGAGAAGTTGGAGTAGGTATTGTATTTCTCGGCCTTCTCGTCATCCTCCTTGCCCTTGGCAACCCTGGACACTATTGTTCCCCACTTGCAGTAGAGGTCCCTGAGCTCCTGGCGGACGGCAGTATCTTCGCTCATCCACTCCGCTATGATGTCTGAAGCTCCGGCCAGAGCCTCGTCCTTGGTGGGCACGGCGTCGCTTACGAAAGGAGCCGCAGCGGCATAGATGTCGTCGGCTTTCACCTCGTACAGCTTGACGGCCAGAGGCTCGAGCCCCTTTTCCTTGGCCACCGAAGCGCGGGTGCGCCTCTTGGGCTTGTAAGGCAGATAAATGTCTTCAAGCACCCTGGCGTCTACGGCAGCTTCGATCTCGGCAGCCAGCTGGTCCGTCATCTTCCCCTGCTGCTCGATGCTCTTGACGATGGCCTGCTTGCGCTTGTCAAGGTCGGTAAGATAGAGGTGGTAATGCTTGATCTGGGCCACATAGGTTTCGTCGATGCCGCCTGTGCGTTCCTTGCGGTAGCGGCTGATGAAAGGGATAGTGGCGCCTTCTTCCAGGAGGGAGACGCAGTTCTCGACCTGCCATGCGGCGAGCTGGAGCCTTTCGGCGATATACTTTATATAAAGATCAGTCATGTGAGACTTGTTGGAGTTGCTCTCTGTATGACGAGAATATCTTCGACTTCGACACGAAGCCCAGATAGATGCCGTTCTTGTCCAGCACCGGCAGGTTCCATGCCCCCGTAGTCTCAAATTTGTCCATCACGCTCTCCATGCTTTCCGAGACGAGCACCGAATCGCTCTCCTTGAGGATGTCGTAGATATATATCTTGTCGTAGAATTCGGGACGGAACATATACTGGCGCACGTCGTCGAGATAGACTATGCCGAGGAAGTGGCTCTTGCCGTCTATCACAGGGAAGATGTTCCTGTTGGAGTGGGCTATCACGTCGGTAAGCTCCCTGAGGTTGCGGTCCACCCTCACCGGGATGAAGTCGGTCTCGATGAAGTCCGACAGCTTCAGCAGCGTCAGCACCGCCCGGTCGCTGTCGTGCGTAAGCAGCTCTCCCGATGCTGCGATACGCTTGGTATAAATCGAGTATTGCTCAGTAGTCCTGATGGTAGCGTACGATATGGCGGAGGTGATGATGAGCGGGAACAGCAGCGCGTAGCCGCCGGTAATCTCGGCAATCAGGAAGATAGCCGTCAGCGGAGCCTGCATCACGCCGGCCATAAGCCCGGCCATGCCCACCAGCACGAAGTTTTCCTCCGGCACTGCGCCGAGATTCAGGATGTTCACCAGCCTGGCCAGCACGAAGCCCGCGAAAGCCCCGGTAATCAGAGTGGGACCGAAAGTACCTCCCACTCCGCCGCCTGCATTGGTAAATGCGGTGGCCAGCACCTTGAGCAGAGTCACGGCAGCGAAGAATATCACAATCGCCCATTCATTGTCAGGCGAAATCAGGCTTGCGATGAAGCCCTGTTCCAGCGCAACCATAGCATTCTTGTTGAGCATCGAGGTGAGGGAAGTGTAGCCCTCGCCGAAGAGCGGCGGGAACATGAAAATCAGGAAGCCCAGCGACGCCGCGCAGATGGCCCAACGGGTGAACGGCTTCTTAACCTTGCGGAGCATGTCTTCAGCCTTGAGGGTAGTCCTTAGGAAGTAGAGCGAAATCAGTCCGCAGAAGACTCCGAGGATAATATAATACGGTATGTTCCGCATCGAGAACTGCACCACTGAATTGGAGAAGGTCACCATGTCGCCCAGCACGAAGTAAGACACCATTGTGGCAGTCACTGAAGAGAGCAGCAACGGAAGGATGGACGACATAGAAAGGTTGAAGAGCAGTATCTCGAAGGTGAACAGAACTCCGGCCATCGGCGCCTTGAAGATGCCGGCCACGGCGCCTGCCGCTCCGCAGCCCAAAAGGATGGTGATGTTCTTGTATGACAGGCCGAAGGCCCTTGCCACGTTGGAGCCTATGGCTGCGCCCGTGTAGACGATCGGGGCCTCCGCTCCTACCGAACCGCCGAAGCCGATGGTCAGCGAGCTGGCGGCGATGGACGACCAGATGTTGTGGGGGCGGATGTGGCTTTCATTCTTGGAGATGGCCAGCAGCACTTTGGTGACGCCGTGGCCGATCTTGTCCTTGACGATGTATTTCACAAGCAGCATCGACAGCAGCATGCCGACACCCGGCAGCACAATATACAGCCACCAGTGAATCTCGGCCAGGTTGCCGCCGAAAAGCAGATGCTGGATGAGCTCGATGAGCTTCTTGAGGACCACGGCGGCCAGGCCGCTGCCGAGGCCCACAAGAACAGACAGCAACAAAAGCAAGTTGCGCTCAGAGATGTATTTTCTGAGCGCAGCTGCAAATCGCAATATTATTTGTTTACTACTCGTCAATGTCGTCTTCCGGCGCCTCTCCGAAGTCGCCTTCATTTTCAGGAAATCCTTCGTTCTCGCCGTCGCCGACAACTTCTTCGTCATCGTCGTCCTTGAAGAGATCTTTTTCGACATCTTCATAATCGTCGGTGCGTACCTTCACCTTTACAAGATAGATAGCGTCCGGGATTTCGACAGACACGGCATAAAAGGAGGTGCCGTCCGGCTTGTCGATCTTTACCAAATCTCCCAGATAGTCGGCGTAACCGTGAGGATACTTCTCTTCGAAAGCCTCACGCAGTTCATCAGACATGTTTTCATAGCTGATGACAGCTCTTCTTTTATTCGGAATTCTTATTGCCATTTCCTTGTTGTTTTACCTCGCAATTATAGGCATTTTTTTCAAATACAACCTATGTTTGGATTTATTTGTTGAAAAAAAATGATTTTTGACGTTTTTTACGCTCGAGGTTGCGCTCCACAAAAAGCGGTCTGAGCGTCTTCGGGTCGAGTCCGGTATAGAACATAACTGATGCCACAGTCATCGGAGTGGGAGTAAAATCTTGCACTTGTTCCATATAAAGACCCTTGAGGTACTTGTTTTTCGACAGCGCGTCCATGTCTCTCATGGAGCAGCCGGGGTGGCCGCTGATGAAATACGGCACTAGCTGGTAGCGCAGGCCGTGGCGGCGGGTTATCTCGTCGAACTTGCCACGCAGCACTTCGAAAAGTCTGAACGAAGGCTTGCCCATGACAGCCAGCACGTTGTCCTGGGTGTGCTCTGGAGCCACCTTCAGGCGGCCGCTGGTATGCCTGGTGATGAGAGCCTCCAGATAGGGCTGGGAGGTCTCGTCGAGATATCCGTTCTCGTCGAGGAAAAGGTCGTAGCGGATGCCGCTGCCGATATATGCGTTCCTTATGCCCTTTACCGCAAGAACCTTGTCGTAGAGCTCGAGCAGAGCCTTGTGGGAATGGTCGAGATTGCGGCACATCCTCGGGAAGAGGCAGCTCTGCCGGGTGCATTTGGCGCACAGATCCTTGTTCTTGCCGCCCATGCGGTACATGTTGGCGGTAGGAGCACCAAGGTCCGAGATGTTCCCTGCAAAGTCGGGCAGAGCAGTGAGCTTGCGGGCTTCCTCAACTATAGACTCCTCGGAACGGGACTGTATGAACTTGCCCTGGTGGGCGGCTATTGTGCAGAAGTTGCAGCCTCCGAAACACCCCCTGTGGGTGGTGATGGAGAACTTGATCATGTCGTAGGCCGGAATCCTCTTGCCCTTGTAGCGCGGGTGCGGCAGCTTAGTGAAAGGCAGGCTGTAGACCTCATCCAGTTCTTCAGTGGTAGCAGGAGGATAAGGTGGATTGATGCACACGAACTTGTTGCCTGTCTGCTCGACCAGCATCATAGCGTGCAGCGAATTGGCCTCTCTCTCGATTATGTTGAAGTTCTGGGCGAAAGCCACCTTGTTACGCTTGCAGTCCTCGAAGGAATGCAGGTCGAAATAGTCGCTGTCGGGAGGGGTGTCGGCCAGATAGCCGATCTGGGGGATCTCCCTTATCTGCTCTTTCGTCCAGCCTTGCGCGAAGGCGTCGGTCAGGGCGGCCATAGGCCTCTCTCCCATCCCGTACACCAGATAGTCGGCGCCTGTTTCAACCAGCACGGACGGCTTCAGGCAGTCCTGCCAGTAGTCGTAATGAGTCAGCCTGCGCAGCGAAGCCTCGATGCCTCCGATAACTACAGGGACATCCGGGAAGAGCTGCTTCAGGATCTTTGTATAGACAGTAACTGCATAGTCGGGACGGTAGCCGGCGCGGCCTTCGGGCGTATAAGCGTCGTTGCTGCGCAGGCGCTTCGAAGCCGTGTAATGGTTGACCATGGAGTCCATGTTGCCCGCGTTGACAGCGAAATAGAGTCGCGGAACGCCCATCTTCTTGAAGTCGCGCAGGTCGTCCCTCCAGTTGGGCTGGGGAACGACAGCCACCTTGTAGCCACGCGCTTCAAGCACCCTTGTCACCACCGCCGTACCGAAGGAAGGATGGTCGATGAACGCATCCCCGGTGAAAAGGACTACATCGGCCGCATCCCAGCCGAGGGCATCCATTTCTTTTTTGGTGGTGGGCGCAATCATGGTCGGAATCTCCGCAGCCTACATCTTCTCGGGCAGCCTGATGCCGAGGATAGTCATGGCCTTGGTGAGTACCTGAGCGATAGCGGCGAGCAGCGCGAGCCTCTGTGAGCGGACTTTGTCGTCATCGGCCTTGAGCACGCTGACGTCGTGGTAATACTGGTTGAACTCCTTGGCCAGCTCGTATGCATAATTGGCCACGAGGGCGGGAGAATGAGCTTCGGCAGCTTCTGCGACCTTGTCTGGGAAGGAAGCCAGCAGCTTGACGATCTCTATCTCCTTGGGGATGAACTCCGCACCGGTGAAAGCCACTGCCAGCTGCTGCTCAGCAGCCTTGCGCAGGATTGATTTGATGCGGGCGTAGGTATACTGGATGAAAGGGCCGGTGTTGCCGTTGAAGTCGATACTTTCCTTCGGGTCGAAGAGCATCGTCTTGCGGGGGTCAACCTTTATGATGAAATACTTCAGGGCGCCGAGGCCTATGGTCATGAACAGCTCGTCCTGCTGGGCGGCGTCCATGTCGTCGAGCTTGCCCAGCTCGAGAGAGGTCTCGCGGGCCGTGTCGTACATCTTGGCGATGAGGTCGTCGGCATCCACGACGGTGCCTTCGCGGGACTTCATCTTGCCTTCCGGCAGTTCCACCATACCGTATGACATGTGGTCGATGGCGTCAGCCCAGCGCATGCCGAGCTTGCCGAGGATGAGCTTGAGCACCTGGAAATGGTAGTTCTGCTCGTTACCTACGACATATATTATCTCGTCGAAATTGTATTCTTCGTGACGGCGGCATGCAGTGCCGAGGTCCTGGGTCATATAGACAGACGTTCCGTCGCTGCGAAGCAGCAGTTTCTCGTCCAGGCCGTCAGCGGTTAGGTCGCACCACACAGAACCGTCCTCGCGGCGGTAGAAGACACCCTTCGCGAGACCTTCCTCTACCAGCGACTTGCCGAGCAGGTAAGTCTGCGACTCGTAGTAAACCTTGTCGAAGCCGACTCCGAGGTCTGAGTAGGTCTTGTCGAAGCCTTCGTAAACCCAGCCGTTCATCTTAGCCCAGAGGGCACGGACTTCAGGGTCGCCCTGCTCCCACTTCACGAGCATGGCCTGAGCCTCTTTCATGCAGGGAGCCTGCTTTGCAGCCTCTTCTTTGTCTAGGCCGGTCTTCGCCATGATCTCAGCGGTCTCCTCTGTCAGCATATTGTTGAACTCGACATAGAAGTCACCCACGAGATGGTCGCCCTTCTTGCCGGAAGATTCCGGAGTGACGCCGTTGCCGCGTTTGAGCCATGCCAGCATCGACTTGCAGATGTGGATGCCGCGGTCGTTGACGAGATTTACCTTGACCACATTGTTGCCGGCGGCGGCCAGCAGCTGTGACACTGACCATCCGAGCAGGATGTTGCGGATGTGTCCCAGGTGCAGCGGCTTGTTGGTGTTGGGTGATGAGAATTCCACCATAACCGTGCGGCCGTTGTCGGGGTGCTGACCCCAATCCTTGGCAGCAGCGATCTCAGCAAACACTTCGCCCCAGTATACGGCCGACATCTTGATGTTCAGGAAGCCTTTTACCACATTGAAGGATTCGATGCCTGCGGCGTTCGCCTTCATGTACTCGCCGATTTCAGTGGCGGTAGCTTCAGGTGCCTTGCGGCTGACCTTGAGGAGCGGAAAAACGACGAGTGTCACGTCACCTTCGAACTCCTTGCGGGTAGCCTGGAGCTGGATGGCTCCTTCGGCAGGTTCAACACCATACAGAGACTTTACAGCCTCTTTGGCCAGTCCGGTCAACAATTCTATAGCGTTAGTCATATTATTTCAATCCGTTATATTCAAGAAGAGCATCCACGGTAGCGTCATGGCCGCGGAAATTCCTGTAGAGCACATCTGCATCAACCTCGTCGCCGCGGCGGAGGATCTCATAGCGGTACTTGCGGGCCATCTCCTGATTGAAGATGTCGCCTGTCTCCTCGAACGCCTTGAAAGCGTCGTTGTCAAGCACTTGGGCCCAGAGGTAGCTGTAATAGCCCACGTCATAACCGTGTGAGAAGATGTGCAGGAAGTAAGGAGTCCTGTAGCGCGGCGGAATCTCGCTGATAAGGCCGATCTCCTTGAGGATCTTCGACTCGGCTGAAAGCAC
>JAFYZI010000149.1 GCA_017548725.1 Bacteroidales bacterium | reverse complement strand
TTCGAAGGTGGCGCTTATGTCGAGGTACACCAGTTCATCGGCCCCTTCGTCGCTATAGCGGCGGCCGAGTTCCACGGCGTCGCCCACATCCCTCAGAGAGACGAAGTTGATGCCTTTGACGGTGCGGCCGTCCTTGACATCCAGACAGGGTATTATCCTCTTAGCGACCATCTTTCCAAGTCTTTTAATGTTATGCGGCCTTCGTAGATCGCCTTGCCGACGATCACCTTGCGCAGGCCGTATTCATCCAGCTTCTCTATGTCTGTCATGCCGCTGATGCCGCCGCTGACGGTGATGTCGATGGCGTCATAGCGCTGCTGCAGGTCTTTGTACAGCTCGAAGGCCGGGCCCTGCAGCATGCCGTCCTTGCTGATGTCTGTGCATATCACATTGTCCAGTCCGTCGCCGGCGAACATGTCGATAAGTTCTTCGATGCCAAGCTCGGTTTCTGCCAACCAGCCGTTCACGGCCACTTTGCCGTTCCTTATGTCAGCGCCGAGGACCACTTTCGTTCCGAAGCCGGTCAACCATTCCCTGAACAGCTCGGGCTTCAGCGCAGCCACACTGCCGCAGATGCCGTAGGTCGCGCCGCTATCGAACACACTTCGCAGCGCATCCAGACTCTTGATGCCTCCTCCCCACTCTATTTCCATTTCAGTCCTGGAAGCCAGCAGCTCCAGCACTTTCAGGTTCGCAGGCTTGCTCTGCTTGGCCCCGTCGAGGTCCACCAGATGCAGGCGGGCGATGCCGGCGTCCTGGAAGGCCAGCGCCATGTCCAGGGGCTTCGCGTCGTAGACCTTGCTGCGGCCGTAGTCGCCCTGGCTCAGACGCACGCAGCGCCCTTTGATTATATCTATTGCCGGAATAATCTGTATCATAGCTCCAGGAAGTTCTTGATTATAGCAGCCCCTACCTCACCGCTCTTCTCGGGGTGGAACTGGGTGCCGTAGAAATTGCCCTTCGCGAGCGCGCCGCTGAAAGCCACGCAGTGAGTGGTCGTCGCAATGGTGTCGTCGCATAGCTGCGGATAATACGAATGCACGTAATACACATAGCTGTCCTCCTTCAGGCCCTTGAAAAGCGGAGTCTTCAGGCTGCTGATGGAGTTCCAGCCCATGTGGGGGATCTTGAGACCTTCGGCGGGTTTGAAACGAACCACATCGGTGTCGAAGATGCCCATGCAGGTCACATCGCCTTCTTCGGAGCTGCGGCACATCAGCTGCATGCCCACGCAGATTCCCAGCACCGGCTGAGCCAGCGTCGGGATGAACTCCGCCAGGCCGCAGTCCCTCAGGGCTGCCATGGCGCAGGAAGCGTCGCCCACTCCGGGCAGCACCACCTTGTCGGCTTTTGCGAGCAGCTCACGGTCGGCAGTAAGCACCGGCTCCGCCACCCCTGCCCTTGTCAGGGCATTGACGACAGAACGTATGTTGCCCACACCGTAATCGACGATAGCTATCATAGCAGTCCCTTGCTGCTCGGCAGCTCGTAGTTGAACGGAATATGCGCCACGGCACTTCTCAGGCAGCGTGCGAAAGCCTTGAAGACAGCTTCTGCCAGATGGTGGTTGTTCTCGCCGGTGGCTTTGATGTGCAGGTTGCACTGCATGGCAGCAGTCAGCGACGAGAAGAAATGCTTGAACATCTCGGTAGGCGTGTCGCCGACGTACTCCCTGGTGAACTTGACGTCCCAGGCGAAGTCAATCCTGCCGCCGAGGTCCATCAGCACTATTGCATCACACTCGTCCATGGGGAGCGCGAAGCCGTAGCGACCGATGCCTGCCTTGTCGCCGAGGGCCTTGCTGATTGCAGTGCCGAGCGCGATGGCCACATCTTCCATGGTGTGGTGCTCGTCCACCTCCAGGTCGCCTTTTGCAGCTATCTGCAGGCTCACGCCACCGTGATGCACTATCTGCTCCAGCATGTGGTCGAAGAACTTAAGGCCGGTGTCAACGCTGCTTTCAATGCGGCCATCCAGGTCCACCGTTACGCTGATCTGCGTCTCGCGGGTGTTGCGCACTACGGTCGCCACGCGGCTGCCGCGCCTCAGGTATTCCGCCACGTCAGCCCAGCTGCCGGCGGTGAAGTCAGCTCCCAGACCGGCGCCCTTCCCTTCCACATCGAGCAGTATCGACTTGCAGCCCAAGTTCTTCGCCAGCTGCACGTCAGTGGCGCGGTCGCCTATCACATAGCACGCCGCCAGGTCATAGTCCCCGGCCATATACTTAGTGAACATGCCTGTGCCCGGCTTGCGGGTCGGGGCGTTGTCCGCAGGGAAAGTCGGATCTATCAGCTCATCGTCGAAGCGGATGCCTTCGCTTGCGAGCACCCTCTCCATCAGACGGTGCGGCCCGATGAAATCGTCATAGGGGAAACTTGCGGTCCCGAGGCCGTCCTGATTGGTGGCGAGCACCAGCTCGTAGTCCAGGCCCGAGATGCTCTTCAGGGCGCTGATGGCGCCTTCGACGAACTCCATCTTGTCGAAGCTGTCGACCTGCTCGCTCGGCATAGGTTCAACCAGGATGGTGCCGTCGCGGTCGATGAAAAGGGCTTTCTTCTTATTGTCTGTCATAATCGCTTATGATTTCTAGCAATTTACGGTTTTCTTCGGGCGTCCCGACGGTGATGCGCAGGCAGCCTTCACAGCCTTTTGTAGTCGAGCGGTCGCGCACAATCAGCTCCTGGGCTATCAGACGGTCGTAGAGCTCGCGGGGACGGGTCACCTTCACCAGCAGGAAGTTTGCGTCGCTGGGATAAACCTTCTCCACGCAGCTGAACTTCGGCAGTTCGCGCGCCAGCATGTCGCGCTGAGCTTTGATCTCCTCTATCTGGGGGGCTATGTCCTTCTCCAGATTCTTCCCGGCTAAGCCCAGAGTGTCCGTACCGATGTTGTAGGGGTATTTCACCTGCTTGAAGATCGACACCACCTTCTCGTCAGCAATGGCAAGACCCACGCGGAGGCCGGCCATTCCGTAGGCCTTCGACAAAGTCTGCAGCACGATCAGGTTTGGATACTTGTCGATGTATGTCTTGAGACTGCCTTTGTCTGAGAAATCGACGTAAGCCTCGTCTATCACGACTATTCCGTCAAAACGCTCAACCAGCTGCAGCAGCTGCTCCGGCTCGAACGCATTAGCGGACGGGTTGTTCGGAGAGCAGAGGAACATCAGCTTCGAGTGCTCGTCGGCAGCCTTCAGCAGCTCCTCCACCGGCAGCGAGAAATCCTTGCCCAGAGGCACGGTGCGGAACTCAATGTCATTGATGGCGGCGCAGACGCCGTACATGCCGTAGCTCGGCGTAATCGCGATGGCATTGTCGATGCGCGGCTCGCAGAACACGCGGTAGCACAGGTCGATGGCCTCGTCGCTGCCGTTACCCATAA
>JAFYZI010000148.1 GCA_017548725.1 Bacteroidales bacterium | reverse complement strand
TGGAGTTTCTTCGCTGCCTTGCCGTTGAAAACCTCGTCGAGGCTGTTCTCCTTGATATTTCCCAGGTTCACGCCCAGATTCTGGCAGATGGGCACGTCGCCGTTGCTGTGGATCACCAGACTGCTGAAGATGCTCTGGCAGCGAAGCTTGAGACGGCCGTTGCGCCATTCATCGTAGAGGGCTACGAAGTCGAAATTCTCTTCTGTGTCGTGGATGCTGGCAGGGATGGCAGCCTTGAAGTCTTCGGCCTCTATGAGTTCAGCCTTGGTGTCGAAGAAATCCATGGTGCCATAGATGCCGATGCGTACGTCGATCTTGTATTTCTTTGCGACATCAATCACATAGGCCATGTCTTTGAAGGAGTTCCAGGGAGTGAGGCAGAACATCAGCGAGATGGGGACTTCGTCCTTCAGCTCTTCGATTATGCCGATTACCTTGTCGTGCCCGTCCACTCCGCGAACATTCGGATAGCTCTCCTTGTCTCCGTCGAGGGACAGATAGAGGCGCACGGGCTTGTACTGGCGAACGGCGTCTATCACCTTGGCCGGAGCCAGACCGTTGGAGAGGAGGGTGTAGTAGGGATGGTTGTCCCTGAGCCACTCCATTACTTCGCGGTACTGGGGGTGAAGCACGAATTCTCCACCTTCGAGCCCGACTACAGTTTTCGGGGTGACGCACTTGCTGTTTACCAGTGCCTTGATTTCTTCCAGGCTCAGGCTCTCGTGGGGCTTCTCCCAGATGGAGCAGTGACGGCAGCGGGACTGGCAGATGGTCGTGGCATATATCATCAGCTGGCTCAGCTTCTTGTGGCGGGGACGCAGCTGGTTGTTGAGGAAGAGAAAACCGTTATGTATATAGTCAGAAAACTTGTACATCGCAGAGCAGATAAATATAACTTCAAAGTTAGTCATTTATTGTTTATGAACAACTGCCGCCGCCGGCGGTGGAAATCGTTTCGCGCCTTTTGTTGCTCTTTTCGCCAAGAAACGATAACTTTACGGGATAGAAAAATCAAACAATCCATATTTATACCTTTTTCTATGAAAAACACTATTAAAACCTTTGCAGTCGCCATCGCACTGATGCTGCTCCTGCCTGCTTTCTCAGCCAGGGCTCAGGTGTATGCCGACTCTTCAACCGACCTTGACAAGTACATGGTCCCGGTTACTACTCCCACAGCTGTGCCTGACGCTCAGGGATTCCTTGGACGCTGGCTGCTGCTCGAGCCGATCAGCAAGCCCAACCGCTCGAACACTGTATTTACCGACAGCTACATCCGTGAAGTTTTCGGTCAGCAGTATTTCCCCGGACAGCTTGGCAACACCCTTCCCAAGGATGGTTCCAAAGTTAAAGTCACCGTGGAATATCAGCCGCCGGTAAACCTTACCGCAGGCCGTCCGATGATGCCGATGGGCGGAGCTCCTCAGTATGAAAAGAAAGATGTGCAGCTCAAATGGCACGCAATGGACAGCAAGCGCTTCAACGTGAAACTTTTCCGCTTCGCCACCAATCTTACCGAAGACCGCTACGGCGTTATCTTCTGGGCAGTGACTGTAGTCGAGTGCGACAAGGACATGCCGAACGTTCGTCTTGCCGTTGGTTCAAACTCTGCTTCAATGTGGTGGGTTAACGGTGAAGAGGCCGTGATCCTCTCAGGAGACCGCCGTATGGTTATGGATGACTGCACATCGCAGCGTCTTACCCTCAAGAAAGGCCGCAATGTCATCTGGGGCGCCGTCATCAACGGTCCCGGCATGAGCGACTTCTGCGCCCGCTTCATCGATGAAGAAGGCAACCCTGTAAGAAATATCACCCTCAGCACGAAATAAGCCATGAAAAAGAATATACTCCTTGCGCTTGCATGCGCCCTGTTGTCCCTGTCGGCAGCTGCCCAGGTTGGCAATCCTTATATTCACGACCCTTCTACCATCGTGTTGTGCGACGGTAAATATTATACTTTCGGCACCGGTGGCGGCGGCCTTATCTCAGCTGACGGCTGGGTATGGGAAAGCGGTGCAGTACGCCCCGGCGGCGGAGCTGCTCCTGACGCCATCAAGATCGGCGACCGTTATCTGGTCGGCTACAGTACCACCGGCGGTGGTCTCGGCGGCGGACACGCAGGCCGTATCGTTACCATGTGGAACAAGACTCTCGACCCGACAGATTCTCTGAACTTTGCATACACAGAGCCTATCGAGGTTGCCAATTCAGTTATCGACGAGGACTGCGACGCCATCGACATCGGACTTCTGATGGACGACAACGGCCGTCTGTTCTGCACCTACGGTACTTACTTCGGCAACATCCGTATGGTCGAGCTTGATCCCAAGACCGGCGAACGCCTTGCCGGCAACAAGCCTGTCGACGTTGCTATCGACTGCGAGGCTTCAATCATGATCTACCGTGACGGCTGGTACTATCTGCTCGGAACTCACGGCACTTGCTGCGACGGTGTGAACTCTACTTATAATATCGTTGCTGGCCGCAGCCGCAATCCTTATGGTCCGTTTATGGACAATGTCGGCCGCGACATGCTCCAGGGTGGCGGCAAGATGGTCGTTGCAGCTGACGAGCGTCAGTTCGGCGCAGGCCACTTCGGCCGTTACATCGTTGAGCCCGGCGTCGAGAAGATGTCTTTCCACTGGGAAGGTGACCTCGACCGCAGCGGACGCAGCGTGCTCGCTATCCGCCCGATCATCTGGCGTGAAGGCTGGCCTGAGGCTGGCGAGATCGTAAAGGACGGAAACTACAAGATTCTCTCTCGTCGTCGCGGGTATGCTCTCGAGCTTACTGTTGACTTCGTACGTGCAGCTGGCGGAATGCGCGGCGGTTTCGGCGCTCCGCAGGCTCCCGCTGCTCCTATCAAGGGCCAGAGCATCGTAGACGTTCTCAAGACCTGGCCTGACGGCGTTATCCCTGTACGTGCCAACGACTACATGGCCCGTCCTCACCAGAAATGGACTATCGAGGCAGTTCCGTCAGCAGGCGGCTATCTCGGAGGTCCGTATTACAAGATTGTTATCGAAGGCACCGACCGCGCTCTTGCAGCTGCTGAAGGCGGTGTGGTCGTAACTGTTCCTGCTTTCACCGGCGCTGACGAGCAGCTCTGGCAGATCGAGCAGCTGACCGACGGCACATACCGTATCATGCCGAAGGTTGTGCCCGGCACCGAGGAGCGTCTCTGCCTCTATTCAACTGGCGACAGCACACCTACCCTGGCTAAGTTCGACTTCAACAGCGACAACGCCAAGTGGGATCTCAAGATGCACTGATAACAGTCTGAATCTATGAAAGCGAGGTTTCTGCTGGTGCTGCTGGCCGCTGTCTCATGTGCTCCGAAGGAAATCATTCCCGAGGCTCCTGATTACAGCCAGGCGACTTCCTGGTACGTCACTGACCGCAGCAGTGATATAGACCTGTTCTATATATCTTCGACAGAAACTTTCGATTATAAGGTAAAAGGAACTGCCGTCCACTATGCGTGGGCGGCAGATTCTTCTGCCTGTTCAGGGATGCGCGGCGAGATGGAAGGCGTGGACGCCATCCTCTCCGGCAACCTGAATTATTATTCGCCGTTTTACCGGCAGGTCACTATGGAGACTTATGCCGACACTACTCTGATTGCAGCCCGCTTCCCTCTGGCGATGGGAGATGTGAGGGCTGCTTTCCAATATTATATCGAGAATCTCAACGAGGGGAGGCCCTTCGTGCTGGCCGGTTTCAGCCAGGGCGGTCAGGCCCTCGTGGAGCTGCTCAAGGAGCTTCCCGAAAGCCTGCATGAGCGAATGGTGGCTGCCTATGTGCTGGGCTGGAAGATTACCGGGAGCGAGCTTGAAGACTACACTTCGATCGTCGCCGCCCAGGGCGCTGATGACACCGGCGTTACCATCTGCTACAACTCCGTCAAGGAGCCGGAGGACGCCAATCCGCTGGTCAGCTACGGCAATTCAGTCGCCATCAATCCTGTCAACTGGCGCACCGACGCTACTCCGGCAGTGCTCTTCGACACTCTCACCGTTACCCTTGATCCTGCCACCAAGCTCCTTCTGGTGGACGGTTTCGAAGGCACCGGCTACGCCTGGAAGCCTTACTTCAAGGACGGCTGCTACCACACCTTCGAGATCCGCTGGTACGGCGACTGCCTCAGGCAGAACATAGCCGACCGCTGCGAGGCCTATCTGCAATCCGTTCAACAATAGATACCCTATGAAAAAGTTCCTGCTCATGCTGAGCTTGCTGATAGTTGCCGCAAGCTGCAGCAAATCTTATGATGTAATAGTTGTCGGAGGCACCCCCGGCGGCATCATGACTGCCGTTTCAGCAGCTAGGATGGGGGAGACCGTGCTCCTGTTGGAAAGGACGGAGCATATAGGCGGCCTGCCTGCCAACGGCCTCGGCGCGACGGACATCGCCACCCGCGGAGCGACCACCGGGCTGTTCCTGGAGTTCGTCGAGAGGGTATATAACTACTATGCCAGCATCTACGGGCCCGGCTCACAGCAGGTGAAGGACTGCTCTGACGGCTACCATTTCGAGCCGCACGTTGCTTCCATGGTCTTCGACGAGATGATAGCGGAATGTCCCGGCATTACCGTGAAGACCATGCGCCAGTTCGATTGCAAGCCTTCTAATTTGAAGATGGCCGACGGCCGCATCGAGGAGATAAAGGTGACGAACCGCAACTCGCACCTGCCCGAGAGATATGAGGGCAAGGTGTTCGTAGACGCGACCTACGAAGGTGACCTGGGGGCTGCCGCAGGTGTACCGTTCCATATTGGCCGCGAGGGGATAGACGAATTCCATGAGCCCATCGCAGGCAAGGTCTACAAATACTGGAGAGGCCCGGTCGGCCCCGGGACAACCTATGAGGGAGACGGCACCATCCAGGCCTATAACTATCGTCTGTGCCTGACTCAGGACCCGGACAACATGGTGCCTTTCCGCAAGCCGGAGAACTACGACCGTAACGAATATGTTTCTCTTATAGATGATATCCTTTACGGCTATCATACAGGCGTGAAGTCTTTGGATGTCTCTCCTCAGCAGCGCGAAGAGAACCGCGAACGGATTTTGGCAGGAGGGAGGACGATGATTCCTGACGACCCCTGGGGCGTCTGGAAAATAACCAACATGGTAAAGCTTCCGAACGGAAAGAACGACGCCAACAACCAGCACATGGCTTTCATTTCGACTGACTTACCTGAGGAAAACCAGCAATGGCCCACGGCTTCATGGGAATGGAGGGACAATTTCGCGCAGCGGCTCAAGGAATACACCGAAGGTCTGTTCTGGTTTGCCGCCAATGACGAGGCTGTGCCGGAGAGTTTCCGTAAGGAAGTGCAAACCTGGGGCTATGCTGCTGACGAATACACTGACAACGACAACTTCCCCAGACAGGTCTATGTCCGGGAAGGCCGCCGCTTCGAAGGCATGTATTTCTTTACCGCCAATGATGCGGAGGAACCGTACGAAAGAGGTCCTGTCCACCGCGACGCCGTCACGGCCAGCCACTACGCCCTCGACTCGCATGCCCACCACAAGCGCGAGCAGGGGAGGATCCATCTGGACGGCTTTCTGTCATATCCGACAGAG
>JAFYZI010000147.1 GCA_017548725.1 Bacteroidales bacterium | reverse complement strand
TGCGAAGTTGTTCGCCATCGGGTCATGCTTGGCTGCGGAGATCGGCGAAAGGCTGGAGCAGAGCGGCTTTGACATCTGTCTGAATCCGTTCGGGACTCTCTACAACCCTGCGTCCATCGCCGCTGCAGTGCAGAGGCTGGCGGCTCCCGTCCCGTTCACTGAAAAAGACGTGATTTTCAGCGAGCCGCTCGGGCGCTACAATTCGTTCTGGCATCATACCAGATTCTCCAGCACGAGCCCGGAAGGCTTCCTGGCCGGCGCAAATGCAGCGCTTCAGACATCTTCCGAAGCTTTCGCCAAAGCCGACGTATGTCTTGTGACTCTAGGGACGGCATGGGTGTTCCGCCACCTCGCCTCAGGGAAGATAGTGGCCAACTGCAACAAAGTCCCGGCAAAAGAGTTCCGCAGGGAGCGGCTGACGGTCGATGAAGCCTCCGCGCTGCTGTCCGGCATGTTAAGCGCCTGCCCCGGCAAGGAATGGATTTTCACCGTGAGCCCGATCCGCCACCTGGCCGACGGAGCCTACGGCAATTCACTCAGCAAGGCCACCCTGCTGCTGGCGACTGAACAGCTTGTGCAGGCTTTCCCTAACGTGCATTATTTCCCCGCCTTCGAGATAATGATGGACGAGCTGAGAGACTACCGCTTCTACGCCGACAACATGACCCACCCTTCGGCCCAGGCCGCGGAGCTTATATTCATGCGCTTCATGGAATACGCCTTCAGCGCCGAGGCCGTGGAGGCCGCACAGCAGGCCCGCAAAGAATACCGGCGCCGCCGGCACCGTCCCCTCTGGGAAGACACCGGCAGCGACATGGCATAAAAAAAAAGACGCGCGAGGCGTCTTTTTTCATTTATGTCAAACTTTTACAAGTTCAGAACTACTTCGAAGTAAGGAACTCCTTCGATGACTGTCACTTTGTAGAGAGTGTCGTCAACTTTGTAGAAGATCTCGTCGTCGATCACAACTCTCTCGAAGTCTGCGGGAATCTCCTCTACCAGTGCTCCGATAGGAGGTTCGATCACGTAGTAGTCACCGTCTGCGCCGATGATGTAGAAGACTCCGTCTCTGTAGTAGTAATCGATGTTGTCATTGACCGTCTCTACGATGGTTGCGTAGGTGCGGGGAGTGTAGCTGGTGTTGATTACTACTGCGTAGCGGCTTGCGAGCCTTGCTGCGCGCTCTGCCCTGTGGATCGCGTTGTTAAGCGCGTTGATGTGGGCGATGGTGATCAGGGCGCCGATTACTGAAGCGCGGTAGTGGCTGCCCCTCGGAGGTCTGGGTGCCGGAGCGGGTCTGTGACGAGGCTCGTGATGTCTCGGAGCAATTGCTCTGTGGAAATCGTTGTGCCTCGGAGGCTCGTTGCGCATGTGATTGTCTCTCGGAGGATTGTTGTGGCCTCTCGGAGGTTCGTTGCGCATGTTGTTGTCCCTCGGAGGATTGTTGTGGCTCTTGGGAGCCACATTGTTGTTTTTAGGCGCATCGTTGCGGGGAGCTACGTTGTTGTTTTTAGGCGCGTCGTTGCGGGGAGCTACGTTGTTGCCTCTGGGAGCTTCGTTGTTCCTGGGAGCAACGTTGTCGTGCCTTGCAGTGTTGCTAGCGATGTTGCGGCTGGCGTTGTTGTTATTGTTGTTAGGCTTCGGCGCCACATTGTTGCTGGGCTTTGCTGCATTGTTGTTAGGCTTCGCTGCACCGTTGGTCACGTTGCGGTTGGCATTGCCTGCATTGTTGTGGGTCGCATTGCTGATGTTGCGGCTTGCAGTGCTGGCGTTGCGGGTTGCATTGTTTACGTTGCGGTTCGCATTGTCGTTACGGGTAGCCGTGTTGACGTTGCGGGTTGCAGCTGAAGTGTTGTGGTTTGCTCCGCTATTGATATTGCGAGTATCACGTGATGAAGTTGAAGTAGTACGGCTGCTTGCAGCGGCGGTGTTCTTGGTGGCAGTGGATCTGCTTGAACCGCTTGCAGGAGAGTTCTGATGCACGCTGGTAGAAGAAGCTGAATTAGCTGACCTTCTTGATTGTCCCATCACCTCTGTCGGGCTGACACACATCATTACAATGATGAGGGAAAGTGCCATAAGTGCAAGCTTTTTCATAACTGTAATTTGTTAGGGTTGAACTTCAGTTCACGTATTGTCAAAAACCTTACCAAAACTGCAGATTTTGATTATATTTGACGCGGACAACTAAAAATTTAATATGAGCAAGCAGGTTTTAGTAACTGGAGGAAGCGGATATATTGGCTCCCACACGTGTGTAGAACTGATTCAGGCCGGTTATGAACCGGTAGTCGTAGACAATCTCAGCAATTCAGAGATCGATGCAATCAAAGGCATCGAGAAGATTACAGGTAAACCTGTAGATTTTAACAAGGTCGACTGTCTCGACGTTGCTGCCCTCGAAAAAATCTTCAGCACTCACAAATTTGTAGCAGTAATCCACTTCGCCGCCCTGAAGGCTGTCGGAGAATCTGTCCACATTCCGCTGGACTACTACCGCAACAACCTCGGTTCGCTGATCAATCTGCTGACGCTTATGATGAAATACGATGTGCCGAACATCGTGTTCTCGTCTTCATGTACGGTTTACGGCCAGGCTGACGTGCTGCCGGTGACCGAGCAGACTCCCCGCAAGCCTGCTCTCGCGCCCTACGGAGCCACCAAGCAGATGTGCGAAGATATCCTTCGCGACAGCATAGCTGCATACGGCAAGCTCAAGGGCATAGCTCTTCGCTATTTCAACCCGATAGGCGCTCATCCCAGCGCACTGATAGGCGAGCTGCCCCGCGGCGTCCCCAACAATCTGATTCCTTTCGTCACCCAGACCGCAGCGGGGATAAGGCCCATGCTCAGCATCTTCGGCGACGACTACAATACTCCTGACGGCACCTGCATCCGCGACTACATCGACGTTGTGGACCTTGCGAAGGCTCACGTCGTCGCAGTGGACCGCATGACCGGCGGCCGCAGCAAGGCTGATTATGAGATTTTCAACATCGGCACCGGCCGCGGCGTCTCTACTCTCGAGATTGTCAAGACTTTCGAGAAGGTCAACAACCTGAAGCTGAACTACAAGATCGCTGGGCGCAGAGCCGGCGACATCGAGGCTGTCTGGGCAGATACCAGCTATGCAAACAAAGAGCTCGGCTGGAAAGCCGAGCGTCCTTTGGAAGAGACTCTGAAGTCTGCCTGGAAATGGCAGCAGAGCCTGGGATAGTCCTATTAAAGTTTTCCGGCGAAGAAATCGTTGCCTTTGTCGTCCACGAGGATGAAGGCAGGGAAATCTACGACCTCGATGCGCCAGATGGCTTCCATGCCGAGTTCAGGATATTCCACGCACTCGATGCTCTTGATGGAGTTCATCGACAGCACGGCTGCAGGGCCTCCGATGCTTCCCAGATAGAAGCCGCCATGCTTCTTGCAGGCGTCGGTGACAGCCTTTGTCCTGTTGCCCTTCGCAATCATAACCATAGAGCCGCCGTGGTCCTGGAATTCGTCTACGTACGGGTCCATGCGGTTGGCAGTGGTGGGACCCATAGAGCCGCAAGGCATTCCGGCAGGAGTCTTGGCCGGGCCGGCGTAGAGCACAGGGTGGTTCTTGAAGTAATCCGGCAGGTCTTCTCCAGCGTCCAGACGGGCTTTCAGCTTGGCATGGGCGATGTCGCGGGCCACGATGATGGTGCCGTTGAGGCTTACGCGGGTTGAAACCGGATATTTCGAGAGGGTCTTGCAGATATCTGCCATCGGCTGATTGAGGTCGATTACCACGCCGCCGCCTTCGCCTGCGTTACGCATCTTTTCAGGAATCAGCTCGCCCGGCTTGTCGTCCATCTTCTCGATCCATACTCCGTCGGCATTGATCTTAGCCTTGATGTTGCGGTCGGCAGAGCAGCTCACGCCGAGGCCGATGGGGCAGCTTGCACCATGACGGGGCAGACGTACCACGCGGATGTCGTGGGCGAAAGCCTTGCCGCCGAACTGAGCGCCGAGGCCGATCTTGTGAGCTTCTTCGAGCAACTGCTTCTCCAGCTCGACGTCGCGGAAAGCGCGGCCGCTTGCATCACCTGTGGTGGGCAGGCCGTCATAGTAATGGGTTGAAGCCAGCTTCACCGTAAGCAGGTTCTTCTCGGCCGATGTGCCGCCGATAACAAATGCTATATGATAAGGAGGGCAGGCTGCAGTGCCGAGGGTGCGCATCTTCTCGGTGAGGAAAGGCACCAGCGTGCCGGGGTTCTGGATGCGGGCCTTAGTCTCCTGATAAAGATAAGTCTTGTTGGCCGAGCCGCCACCCTTCACCACGCAGAGGAATCTGTATTCCATGCCTTCCGTAGCCTCGATGTCGATCTGGGCGGGCAGGTTGCACTTGGTGTTGATCTCGTCATACATGTTCAAAGGAGCGTTCTGGCTGTAGCGGAGATTCTCCTCGGTGTAGGTCTTGTAGACTCCGCGGGAGAGGGCTTCCTCGTCGCAGAAGCCGGTCCAGACCTGCTGGCCCTTTTCGCCGTGGATGATGGCGGTGCCTGTGTCCTGGCAGAAAGGAAGCTTGCCCTTCGCGGCGACTTCCGCATTACGCAGGAAGGTCAGGGCTACGTATTTGTCATTGTCGCTGGCCTCGGGATCGCTGAGGATGGAGGACACCTGCTCGTTGTGAGCGCGGCGGAGCAGGAAGTTGACGTCTCTGAAAGCTGCGTTGGCCAGCATTTCCAGGGCCTCGGGAGCCACTTTCAACATCTTGTGGCCCTCGAATTCTCCCACAGACACGCCTTCTTTTGTGAGGCAGTAGTACTCAGTGGTGTCGGGACCAAGCTGAAACATAGGTTCGTATTTATATTCCATATAGCTTAGATTTTAATTGTTTCCATTGCTCATCAGATAGACCTTCATGAAGTCGTTCAGGTCGCCGTCCAGCACGCCCTGGGTGTCCGAGGTCTCGTAGTTGGTACGGAGATCCTTGACCATCTTGTAAGGGTGCAGCACGTAGCTGCGAATCTGGCTGCCCCACTCAATTTTCTTCTTCTGCCCTTCCAGCTCCGCCTGCTTCTCCTGGCGCTTCTTCAGCTCGAGGTCATAGAGGTGCGACTTCAAGATCCTCAGCGCGTTCTGGCGGTTGTCAAGCTGGCTGCGGGTCTCGGTGTTCTCCACCACGATGCCAGTAGGGATGTGCCGCACGCGCACTCCGGTCTCCACCTTGTTGACGTTCTGGCCGCCGGCGCCGCTGCTGCGATAGGTATCCCATTCCAGGTCGGCAGGGTTGATTTCAATCTGTATGGTGTCATCCACCAGGGGATATACGAAGACGCTCGAGAAAGTGGTCTGGCGCTTGCCCTGCGCATTGTAGGGCGAGATGCGCACCAGACGGTGGACGCCGTTCTCGGCCTTCAGGTAGCCGTAGGCGTATTCGCCCTCGAACTCTATGGTCACCGACTTGATGCCGGCCTCGTCGCCTTCGAGCAGGTCGCTTACCTCAACTTTGTAGCCGTTGCGCTCGCCCCAGCGCATGTACATGCGCATGAGCATCGAGCTCCAGTCGTTGGCTTCAGTGCCGCCGGCTCCCGAATTGATCTTGAGTATGGCTCCCAGGTTGTCGCCCTCGGCGCTCAGCATGTTGCGCATCTCGAGGCTTTCGACCTGCGACAGCAGATCAGCATAGGCCTTGTCGAGGTCTTCCGCGGCGTCTTCGCCGAATTCAACGAGGGTGTTGCAATCGTCCATCAGGCTTTCGGCCTTTGCATAGCCGTCAACCCAGAATTTGATGGTGGAAATCTTCTTTACGATGACTTCTGCCGCCTTGGGATCGTTCCAGAAATCAGGGGCCAGCGTCAGCTCCTGCTGCCTTGCGAGTTCAGTCCGTTTGGCAGGTATGTCAAAGACACCTCCCCAACGTCTCTAACCGCTGTTTGATGTCTTTAATCTGTTCTGTCGTAACCATATTATCTATTTTATCTTCTTACAAACTTCGTCGGCCTGGGCGAAAGTGAAGCCTTTCGAGGCAGCGAAGCGCATCAACTTGGCGCGCTTCTCTTCCGCAGTAGCGGTCTTCAGCGTCCGGGCCTTGGCCTGCATCAGCTTTGCCAGCCGGTCCAGCTGCTCTTCGGGGTCGATCTCTCCCATCGCCTCGGCTATAGTCTCCTTCTCCAGACCCTTCTTCTGCAGAGCGTAGCGGATCTTCATCTCGCCCCAGCCCGCCAGGCGGCTCTTGTCCCGCACGAAGGCGGCGGCATATCTGTTCTCGTCAATGAACCTTTCCTTGATCAGGCGGGCGATCATCGCCTCGGCGTCCACTTCCTCGGAGAGGGCCGCGATCTTGGCCGCGATATCTCTCTTGCAATACTCCCTGCGACTGCACAAAGCCATCATACGGTTGTAAATCTGCTCTTCGGTCATGGGAGTATGAGGCTTTATCCGATGGTAGCTCCGTTCATGAGCCTTTCTTCGGGAGTTATGATGCGCATCTTGCCGTCCGGCTGCTGAGCCATCAGGATCATGCCCTGGGAAACTATGCCCTTGATCTTGCGGGGCTTGAGGTTGGCAAGGATGCAGATCTGCTTGCCTACCATCTCTTCCGGAGTATAATACTGGGCTATGCCGCTGACGAGCTCGCGCTGGTCAAGGCCGGTGTCGATCTTGAGGTGGAGGAGCTTGTCGGTGTTGGGAACCTTCTCGGCCTCGAGGACGGTGGCGGTGCGGATATCCATCTTCTCGAAATCTTCGAATACGCACTCTGCCTTGGGGGCTGCGGGCGCTGCTACGGCGGCTGCCTTGGCTGCGGCCTCGTGGGCTGCCTTGGTGGCCTGCAACTTCGCAATCTGGGCCTCGATCTGGGCGTCCTCTATCTTGGCGAACATCAGCTGAGCGGGAGCTATCTGATGGCCTGTAGGAAGTATTTCACTGTGGCCCAGCACATCCCAGCTGAGGCAGTCCAGGCAGAGCATCTGCTCCAGCTTGGCTGACGAGAACGGCAGGAACGGAGCGAACGCTATCGCAAGGTGGGCGCAGATCTGCAGAGATGTGTAGAGGATCGTCGCAGTACGGTCGAGGTCGGTCTTGGCCACCTTCCACGGCTCGGTGTCGGAGATGTACTTGTTGCCTATGCGGGCAAGGTTCATCGCCTCCTTCAGCGCCTCGCGGAACTTGTAGTGCTCGATATAATCTTCAATCGCTTCTTTGATGGGAAGGATCTGGGCCATGGTCTCGGCATCGATGAGCTCGGGTTTGGCATTCGCAGGAACCTTGCCTTCGAAGTATTTATGGGTGAGGACTACGGCGCGGTTCACGAAGTTGCCGTAGATGGCCACCAGCTCGCTGTTGTTGCGGGTCTGGAAGTCCTTCCATGTGAAATCGTTGTCCTTGGTCTCGGGGGCATTGGCCGTCAGCACGTAGCGCAGTACGTCCTGCATCCCGGGGAAATCCTCTAGATATTCGTTGAGCCATACAGCCCAGTTGCGGGAGGTCGATATCTTGTCGCCTTCAAGGTTGAGGAATTCGTTGGCAGGCACGTTGTCGGGCAGGATGAAGTCGCCGTATGCCTTCAGCATCGACGGGAACACGATGCAGTGGAAGACGATGTTGTCCTTGCCGATGAAATGCACCAGCTTGGTGTCTTTGCTCTTCCACCACTGCTCCCAGCTGTCGGGAAGCAGTTCCTTGGTGTTGGAGATATAACCGATAGGGGCGTCGAACCATACGTAGAGCACCTTGCCTTCGGCGCCTTCCACGGGGACAGGAACGCCCCAGTCAAGGTCGCGGCTCACCGCACGTGGCATCAGGCCGCCGTCGAGCCAGCTCTTGCACTGGCCGTAGACGTTGGTCTTCCACTCCTTGTGATCTTCAAGGATCCATTGGCGCAGCCATGCCTCGTCACGGTCGAGAGGCAGGTACCAGTGTTTGGTCTTGCGCTTCACCAGGGGCGAGCCGCTGATGGCTGAATGCGGGTTGATCAGCTCGTCGGGGCTGAGGGTGCTTCCGCACTTCTCGCACTGGTCACCGTAGGCTCCTTCAGCGCCGCATTTCGGGCAGGTGCCCACGATGTAGCGGTCGGCCAGGAAGGTCTTCGCCTCCTCGTCGTAATACTGCTCACTCTCTTTCTCGATGAACTTGCCTTCGTCGTAGAGCTTGCGGAAGAACTCGGAAGCAGTCTCGTGATGGATCTTGCTGGTGGTGCGGGAATATATGTCGAAGTCGATGCCGAAATCGGCGAAGGACTTCTTGATGATGCTGTGGTATTTGTCGACTATGTCCTGCGGAGTGCAGCCCTGCTGGCGGGCCTTGATGGTGATGGGAACGCCGTGCTCGTCGGAACCGCACACGAAGAGGACCTCGCGGCCGCGCATTCGCTGATATCTGACATAGATGTCCGCAGGAACATAAACTCCTGCAAGGTGTCCGATATGTACAGGGCCGTTAGCGTACGGCAGCGCGCTGGTAACAAGAATCCTTTTGTAATCGCTCATAGTTCTATTTTTTTGATGCCTGCAAATGTAGCAAATTATTCTTAACGGTATTGAGGGCGGACAGCAGCCGCATCTTCTCCTTGCATGCTTCGCCGTCGCCTCGCTTGAAGGCCGCATCGACCTCCTTGACCGTGGCGGCGCAGAGACGCTCGATGACTTTGATGCGGTATGCCGTCACGACGCGGGGCACGTTCTTGCCCAGCAGCTGCTCCTCGGGAGTCAGGGAGTCACGGTAGACCTTGACGGTGAGGGGATAGTTGTCGCAGATGACATCCATCATCGTGGCGGCGACATTCTGGTCGGGGTGAGTGGAGAAGAACCTTATTATCTTGCCCTGGGCCACTTCGCAATCCTCCCCGGGTTCATGAGGACGGGTGAAATACTCGTCGAATATCTTCTTGAACACCGGGTTCTCGAACTGGAGGTCGTCCTCTTCGAGAGATTTGCGGATATATTCGGCAACTGTAGGGACGCCGGCGGGGACGGCCTTCTTGTCGTACAGCAGGCTGTCGTCGGTGCGCAGAGGATACTCTCCGAACTTGAGGAGATAGTATATTATTTCTTTTTCGTTGACGGCCAGGTATGAATCGGTAAGCGGCTGGGGCGATGAGGCGACAGTTTCGACATCGGCGACATTCTCATCGTAGCCGGCCGGGACCGGTTCATACCCGTCCGGCGGCACGGGGGCATCCTGCTGCCGGTCCATGCGGCTGCGGGACTGCTCGAGTGAATTGTGGCGGGCGCGCAGCTGGCGTACTTTCTGGAAAACCGCATCTTCCTTGATGTCGAAACGCTTCGCGACCATGCCGACATAGACGTTCCGTTCGATCTGGTCGGGGATGACTGAAACGGATTCGATAATGTCGTTGATGAGCTGGGCCTTGCGTATCGGGTCGTTGTCGATCTCCTTCAGGAGGAGGTTGGTCTTGAAGGTGATGAAGTCGCACTTGTTGGTGGCGATGAACTCTTCTATCTCTTCGCGGTCATGGGCCTTTGCGAATGAGTCCGGGTCGTCCTCGGGCGGCAGCAGCACCACTTCGACCTTCATACCCTGTTGCAGGATCATGTCGATTCCGCGGATGGAGGCCTTGATGCCGGCGGCGTCGCCGTCGTATATGACTATTATCTTGTCGGTGAACCGCTTTATCAGGGAAATCTGGCCGACGGTCAGGGATGTTCCTGAAGATGCTACGACATTCTCGATGCCCGCCTGGTGCATCGATATGACGTCGGTGTAACCTTCCACCAGCAGGCAGCAGTCCTTGTTGGCTATCGCCGTCTTTGCGAAGTAGATGCCGTAGAGGGAGCGGTTCTTGACATAGACTTCCGTCTCCGGGGAGTTGATGTACTTGGCCTTGCTCTTGTCGCTGGTGAGGATACGGCCGCCGAAGGCTATGACGCGCCCGCTGAGGGAGTGGATGGGGAACATCACGCGGTCGTAGAAGCGGTCGCTCAAGGAACCGTCGTCACGCTTGATGACCAGACCGCTGTCGACGAGGTATTCTTCTTTGTAGCCCTCTTCCTTCGCCGTGGCTGCGAACGACTTGCCGCCGGCCGGGGCGAAGCCCAGCCCGAACTTGCGGATGGTGTCGTCGGTGAACTTGCGCTCCTTGAAATAGCTCAGGCCCACCAGATGGGTGCGGCCTGCATCCCAAAGGAGCTGCTGATAGTATTTCTGTGCATACTCGTTGACGATGAGCAGGCTCTCGCCCTTCATGCGGGCGGCGATCTCTTCCGGGGTCTGCTCCTTCTCGACTACTTCGATGCCGTACTTCTTGGCGAGATATTTCAGGGCTTCGGGGTACGAGAGCTTCTCGTGCTCCATTATGAACGACACCGCCGTGCCGGCCTTGCCGCATGCGAAGCATTTGAAGATTTGCTTGGTGGACGAAACGCTGAGGGAAGGGTTCTTGTCCTGGTGGAACGGGCAGAGGCCGAGATAGTTCGCACCGCGCCTCTTCAGCGAGACGAAATCCCCTATCACCTCTTCGATGCGTGTCGCATCAAGAATTCTGTCGACCGTAGCCCTGTCAATCATGGCGTCAAGAATTAAGGATCCGCAGTTCCTCCTCGGTATAGAGGATGTGGTTTATGATGTTGTCGACAGCGTCGCCCCACGGGAGCTGGTCTTTGAATATGACTGACAATATCAGGAAGAGAAGTATGGCCGCGAGCACGATGAGCAGCACCGCCCACCATCTCATGCCGCGGCGCGGCTGCCTGGCGGCGGGAGCGGCAGCGGGTGCGGGGGTTGCGGGGGCTTCGGGTGTGGGAGTTGCGGAGACTTCGGGTGTGGGCTCGTCAGCGGGTGCCGGCTCCGATTCCAGCTCGATAGCCGGTTCTTCCACGAGTTTGGAAGCGTCTTCCGATTCCTGGCTCTCGACGACCTCGATGACCGCGGGCTCAATTTCCTCCTGCGGCTCAGGTTCAGGCTGCAGCTCTGCATCTGCCCCCGGTTCAAGTTCG
>JAFYZI010000146.1 GCA_017548725.1 Bacteroidales bacterium | reverse complement strand
GCCTTGCCCTGCTGCTTGAGGTCTACGCAGAGGTCGATGTCAAGAGTGGGGTCGTCGGGACCCAGAGTGTCGTCGTATGCGTTCTTCACATAGCGGCCGGCGTACTGGCCGTAGGTGGCAACGTCGACTCTTTCCTTGATGAAGTCCTTGTCGAGGTCTTCGAGGCGGTAGAGCCTTCCGCTGCGGTCGACCATGGGCTGCTGCACTCCGTTGGCGTCGGTAAGCAGCATCGCGGGAACTCCGGACTGTTTTGCGACCTTGTTGTCGTCGGCGCCGAAAGTCGGGGCGATGTGCACGATGCCGGTACCTTCCTCGGTGGATACGAAATCACCGCAGATGACCCTAAGGCCGCCTTCTGCGCATCTTACCCACGGGATTAGCTGCTCGTAGCTGATGTCTTTCAGCTGGGAACCCTTGAACGAGCCTTCGAGCACTGTGAAGGGGTTCTTGTCGTTGAAGAGAGTGGGAACGAGAGCCTTGGCCACTACGTAGATGGCAGGTTCCTTGGTGTAGGGGTTGACGCTTTCGACCCTCACATATTCTATATTGGGGCCGACGCAGAGCGCTGTGTTTGAAGGCAGGGTCCAGGGAGTAGTGGTCCATGCGAGGATGAACACGGGCAGCGGACTGTCGCCGAACAGCGGCTGTGAGGTGCTGTTCTTGATGACCTTGAACTGGACTGTGCAGGTGGTGTCCTTTACATCGCGGTAGCAGCCGGGCTGGTTGAGCTCGTGAGTGCTCAGGCCGGTGCCGGCGGCAGGAGAGTAGGGCTGGATCGAATATCCTTTGTAGAGATATCCCTTCTTGTAGATATCTTTAAGAAGGTACCACAAAGTCTCGATGTAGCTGTTGTCGTATGTGATGTAAGGGTTGTCAGTGTCCACCCAGTATCCGATCTTCTCGGTGAGATCTACCCACTGGTCGGTGTATTTCATGACCTCCTTGCGGCAGGTGCGGTTGTATTCCTCTACGGAAATGGTCTTGCCGATATCTTCCTTGGTGATGCCGAGCTTCTTCTCGACACCCAGCTCCACGGGCAGGCCGTGGGTGTCCCAACCGGCTTTTCTTTCAACGAGATAGCCCGTCTGGGTCTTGTATCTGCAGACGGCGTCCTTGATGGAACGGGCCATGACATGATGGATGCCCGGCATTCCGTTGGCTGACGGCGGTCCCTCGTGGAACACGAATCTGGGCTGTCCTTCACGCAGGGCAAGGGTCTTCTTGAAAGCGTCCTGTTTACGCCACTTATCCAGTATGTTGCGGTTGACTTCTACAAGGTCAAGCTGTTTGTACTCGGTAAAACTCATTATCCAAATTTTTGAAGTTGCAAAGATACTATAATTTGCTACAATTCATTATTTTTGCGCAAGGCTTTTTGAAAGGCCTCTCAACATGGGAATTATTGATATAATCATAATCTGCTGCTTTTTACCTTGTCTTTATGTCGGAGCCAGGAACGGCTTCATCAAGCAGGTAATCTCTCTGATCATCATCATCGTCGGCATCAAGCTGTCCATTTCCTTCAGCGCCCCTGTGTCGGAGTGGCTGAGCAGCCGCATAGAACTCCAGCCGGTCTGGGTATCCGTCATCAGCTTTGCGGCAGTTTTCATAGTAGTGGCCCTCGTCTTCGGCCTTGTGGAGAAACTGCTGGACGCCGTCATCAAGTTTACGATGCTCGGCTGGCTCAACAGACTGCTCGGAATAGTCTTCTCCGTGCTCAAGGTGGTCGTCCTGCTGAGCCTGCTCGCCTACTTCATCAATTCGGCAAATGAGCTCCTGGACTTCATCAGCGAGGACAAAATTGCTGAATCCAACTTTTTCAAACCATTGTTGGATTTAGCAGATAAGATATTCCCGGCTTTGAAGTCGCTAATCCAACAACAGCCAGTTTCCGAATCTCCGACAATAGTTGCATAATTGTCGATTGGATAAGTGTTTTTCTATTTTGTTTGCTCTACTTTGCTCTTGAAACGGGAGCGGAGTGCTCCGTGTCTGCCCGCTTCCCATGAAGGGGGAGGATGACGAGGCTGACATGTCGCAACGACGGCGGACTCCCGTTTCTTTTCAGGACTATGAGAGCAAGAAAAGATATAAAAGGAGTCAAAGGGGTCCGGCAGCACGATGCGGCTGACTGCGCTGTAGCCTGCATCGCGTGGGTGGCAAGATGGTACGGCCTGAGCCTGCCGCTTGTGACGATCCGGCAGATGTGCGGGGCCACTGCGCAGGGCACCACTATTAAAGGTGTCATAGACGGCTGTGCTTCGATAGGCCTGGAGGCAAGGGCGTTCAAGTCTGTGGAGAAGGATGTGGAGACGTTGCGGCATGTGCCCAGGCCCGCGATCCTGCATCTCGAGACGGACGAGGGCATGCTGCATTTCGTGGTGCTGAGCGCCGTCAGCCACAAAGGTTACGTTATAATGGATCCCCGCAAGGGCAATCTCGAAACAGTGACGACAGAATGGCTGGACCGTCAGTGGAGCGGCTATCTGGTATTGTGCGAGCCTGGCGAAGGCTTCGTCGCCGGCGACAGGACAGTGAATCCCGTCCGCAGGCTGGCCCGCATCACGAAAGTCTACAAGAGGCAGCTTGCCCTTACCCTTGCCGCATCTATGCTATACATTGTCATATCGCTCAGCACATCGATTTTCCTGCAGCGTATAGTGGATGACGTGATACCGGGCGGAGAAGTCTCTGCCTTGACTCTGGTGACGGCCGCGATGTCGCTTTTGACTGTTTTTGCGTTCGTCTGCGGCTTCGCCAGAGTCAGCTCCGCCCTTAAAGCGTCTATCGGGATAGACTATTCGCTGGTGAACGGCTATCTGAACCATCTGTTCAACCTGCCGGTCAGCTTCTTCACCCTTCGCGGAAGCGGAGAGCTGGCCTCCAGGGTGTACGACGCGATGAAGATACGCTCGTTCATCGTAACCGGCATGACTACGCTTATGCTGAGCGTATGTACATTGTTTGTCTCATTCGCCTTGATGTTCACCTACTACTGGAAACTCGCCTTGTTAATGCTGATGTTTATACCGTTGTACACCGTTGTGTACCTGGTTTCCAACAAGGTGAACAAAAAGGCGAACAGGGACATCATAGAGTCGACCGCGGCTTTCGAGGAGAAGACGGTGGAGAGCATCTCGGCCATCAGTACAATTAAATATATGTGCGCCGAGAAAGCTGCGGAGTCCCGGATAGAAAAGCAGTATGCAAGATTGTGCGACCGGATGTTCGCCGGCGGCCGCTGGGCCGGGATCTTCTCGGAGACCACCGAGGTGGTGTCCAGGGCCCTGACCATCACCCTGCTGGGAGCCGGATCCATGTTCGTGTTCGCAGGCGAGCTCAGCGTCGGAGAACTGGTGTCGTTCTATTCCATGATAACTCTGTTCTCCGCTCCCATGAGCCAGCTGGTAGGGCTGAACAATAGCTATACCGAAGCGAAGGTGTCGGCTGAAAGGCTGTTCGAGATAATGGATTTCGAAGCTGAAAACACTGAGGGAGCAGATATGACAGGCGCTGTAGGCGACCTGGTCTTCAATGATGTCAGTTTTTCGTATCCCGGGTGCATGACTCTCATCGAGCATTTCAGCGAGACCTTCGAGGCCGGCCGGCTGACTGCGGTGACTGGCGACAGCGGCTGCGGCAAAAGCACGCTGGCAGCCTTGATAATGAGAGGCTACAGCCCCGTCTCTGGCAGCATCACGCTTGCCGGCGTGGATATAGACCTGTACGGCCTGCAGCAGTGGAGAGGACGCTCGGCCCTGGTGCCCCAGGAAAGCGTGCTGCTGAACGCCACCGTCCTGGACAACATAACCGGCGTCGAGAAGGATCCTGACATGGAACGTATCGCAGCGCTGATGGTCAGCCTCGGCATGCAGGACATGGCGGATTCGCTGCCGATGGGCCTGCTGACGAAGGTGGGAGAGAGGGGATCTTCTCTGTCGGGAGGGCAGAAACAGCGGATTGCGCTTGCACGGGCGCTCTACCGCAAGCCTGGACTGCTCGTCCTCGACGAAGCTACATCTTCGCTGGACAGCGCCAGCGAGGCCGCCATCCTGGCCACCGTGCGTCGTCTTGCGGACGAAGGCGTCACAGTCATCATGATTACCCACAAGAAGGACAATCTGGCGATAGCGGACAAAGTGATCGATATGAACAAAAAAGATATGAGTGCGCGCTCATCAAAGGGTGAAGTCTGCAGACCCTCATAACTGCAGGCAACAACTAAAACTTTACTACTATGGAAGAAAAAAGAATGTATGAGATCGGATTGGAGGAGATATCTTCTTCCGAGCTTGGAATCAGGGGCGGAACGACCGGTGAAATGATCAAGAAGATTCTGGAAATCACAGTCGCAGTATGTGCTTTCGTTAAAAACTATTGGGGATCGATAGTGAAAGGCTACATCGACGGCTACAATTACGGCAGGTAAAGAAGGAGGGAAGTGCTATGAAAAACTACAACGACCTTTTTAGAGAAATCAGTGCCGGCGAGGCTGTCATGGTTGTCGGAGGCGTAGACGGAAGCTTCAAGGAACTGCTGTATAACCTGGCATTTTTCGTAGGGAGGATGGTCAGACTTATTTTCGGTCCGAAAGATCCCGTCGTGGCGTCCTGATGAGTAACATTTTGTGGAATGCAATTGCAGCGGTCCTCGTATTAAAGGGCCGCTGCTTTTTTTATTCGGCGGAAAAGTCCTACTTTTGACGCTTGCAATGAAACAAGGTCTGATTTTGTCGATTGAGACGAGCGGAGCTGCCTGCTCCGCAGCGTTGTCGCAAGGAGGCTCAGTCATCGGAACTATTGCCATCGATGACAGCAACCGCCAGTCGTCGATGCTGGTGCCAGCCATCGAATCCCTTTTCCAGAAATGCTCCATGAAGATGTCTGACTGCGATGCAGTCGCCGTTTCCGGCGGCCCCGGGTCATATACCGGCCTGAGGGTAGGGGTGTCTACCGCCAAGGGAATTTGCTACGGCCTTGGCAAGCCGCTGATAGCCGTGCCTACGCTGGAGATACTGCTGGCCGAGGCCATGGAAACCCCGGAATGCGCCGGCGCAGAGTATTATGTGCCGATGCTGGACGCCCGCCGCATGGAGGTCTATCAGGCTGTTTACGATAAGGATGGCAGATGTGTCCAGGAGGTGTCGGCCAAAGTGCTGGACGCCGCCAGCTACGGCGACCTGCTCGCTGCAGGCAAGGTGGTGTTCATCGGCACCGGCGCCGCAAAGTACAGAGACGCCTTCGCCCACCCGGACGGCATATATGTGCCGGCCGCTCCCAAAGCCGCCTTCATGGCCTCTGCCGCCCGGGCTGCTTATGAGGCTGGCCGCTTTGAAGACGTGGCTTACTTCGAACCCTTCTATCTCAAGGAGTTTGTGGCCATCGTAAAGAAAAATCCATTATAAATTCATAACTTTACGCGATTTCAAGTTATCCAACTGCAATATGAACAGAATTATCGAAAAGAAACTGCTTGCACAGAATATCTACCTCATCAAGGTGGAAGCTCCGCGCATAGCGGCATCAGCGCTGCCGGGACAGTTCCTGGTAGTCATCAACGACCCTAAAGGCGAAAGGATCCCTCTTACCATCAGTGATTATGACAAGGAAGCCGGCACGGTAGACATGGTAATCCAGCAGATCGGCGTGTCGACCAGGCTGCTTTGCTCACGCAATGTAGGAGAGTGCTATGCAAGCGTTCTCGGCCCTCTTGGCGTTCCGTCTGACTTTGTGAAGATGAGCGACGAGGAACTCAAGGGACGCAGATATCTGTTCGTTGCAGGAGGCGTGGGCACAGCTCCCGTCTATCCGCAGGCCAAGTATCTGCACGAGAAAGGCGCCGTGGTCGACGTCATAATCGGCGCCAAGACCAAGGACCTGCTTATTTTTGAAGAAGCTATGAGCAAGGTCTGCACCAACCTCTATGTCTGCACCGACGACGGCTCTTACGGCTTTGGCGGTCTTGTGACCAAGAAGATCGAAGACCTGCTGAGCCAGGGCAAGACATACGACCAGGCTGTGGCCATCGGTCCCATGATTATGATGAAATTCGTGACCAGGACCCTGCAGCCTTCAGGCATTCCTCTGACCGTCAGCCTCAACACCCTTATGGTGGACGCTACCGGAATGTGCGGCGCCTGCCGCGTCACTGTCGGCGGCAAGACCCGTTTCGCCTGCGTGGAAGGCCCCGAGTTCGACGCTTATCAGGTCGATTTCGACGAAGCTATGCGCCGTCAGGGCATGTACAATGCTGAAAAAGTTACGTCTCACACTCATAAATGCAAAATCGGGAGGGAATAACCATGCAAGACCGTTTTACCAGAGTTAAAGTCAGAGAGCAGGACCCGAAGGTCAGGGCTCACAACTTTGAAGAAGTTTGTCTGGGATATGACAAGGAAGAGGCTATGCTCGAGGCAAGCCGCTGCCTGCACTGCAAGAAGCCGATGTGCGTGAGTGCATGTCCCGTCAATATCCAGATTCCCGATTTCATCGAGCAGGTGAAGAACGGCGATTTCGCCGCTGCGGCTGAAGTGATTGCCCGCGACAGCTCCCTGCCCGCCATCTGCGGCCGTGTTTGCCCTCAGGAGACTCAGTGCGAAGGCAAGTGCATCCTCGGCAACAAGGGTGAGGCCGTGGCTATCGGCAAGCTCGAGAGGTTCGTGGCCGACTGGTCACGCGAGAACGGCGTCAAGTTCAACGAATGCAAGCCTGCCAACGGCAAGAAGGTGGCCATCGTGGGCAGCGGCCCGTCAGGCCTGGCCTGCGCTACCGACCTTGCAAAGGCTGGATTCAAGGTGCATGTTTTCGAAGTCCTTCATAAAGTCGGCGGTGTGCTGCAGTACGGCATTCCCGAGTTCCGTCTTCCGAAAGACAGAGTCGTAAGCCGCGAGGTCGAGGCCCTCAAGGACCTTGGCGTAGAGTTCGAGACTGACGTCATCGTGGGCCGCACCGTCACTGTAGACGACCTGATGGAGAAGGAAGGTTACGACGCCGTGTTCATCGGCACCGGAGCCGGTCTTCCCAGATTCATGAACATCCCCGGCGAGAACTTTAACGGAGTTGTTTCTGCCAATGAGTTCCTGACCCGCAACAACCTCATGCACGCATACGAGGAGGGTTACGAGACTCCTATCTACGCAGGTGCCAAATGTGTTGTGGTAGGTGGCGGAAACGTCGCTATGGACGCTGCCCGCACCGCGCTTCGCCTCGGCGCCGAGGTTACCATCGTATACCGCCGCACCGAGACCGAGCTTCCGGCCCGCCGCGAAGAGGTCCATCACGCCAAGGAGGAAGGCATCGTGTTCAGCATGCTGTCCAATCCGGTTGAGGTCCTCGGCGACGAGAAAGGCTGGGTGAGGGGTGTAAGATGCATCCGCATGGAGCTCGGCGAGCCCGATGCCAGCGGCCGCCGTTCGCCCATCCCCGTCCCCGGCTCTGAATTCGACATAGAGTGCGACGTTGTGATCATGGCCCTGGGTACTTCTCCCAACCCTCTGATCGCTTCTACCACTCCCGGCCTGGAGACCAACCGTCACGGATGCGTCGTGCTCAACGAGCAGGATCAGACAAGCCGCAAGTATGTCTACGCCGGCGGTGACGCAGTTACAGGCGCAGCTACAGTGATCCTCGTCATGGGCGCAGGCCGCAAAGCTGCCGCTGCAATCATGAGAGACCTTCTTCCGGAAGAATAATAGTTTTTTCCATGGGCGTCGGTAAATGGATATCGGGTTTCCTGGGCTGGATGATGTTCGGCCCCATCGGAGGCCTGGTGGGCTTCTTCCTCGGCAGTCTTATCGAGGGCGGAGTCTCCTATACCCGGATAGATGACGGCTCGTCTCCGTACGGGACCGGCTCCGGCACCGGCGGCTACACCCGTGAGGAACAGCGCACAGGACAGCGCAACAGCTTCCTGATGAGCCTGATAGTCCTCTCTGCCGCAGTCATCAAGGCCGACGGTCATTTCGTCAAGTCCGAGCTGGAGTATGTCAAGGGCTTTCTGAGACAGAACTTCGGAGAAGATGCCGCCGAGCAGGCCAAGGACATCATCAAGGGCCTGATGGAGAAAGACATCAATGTCTATGAGGTCGGCGCGCAGATACGCATGTACATGAACTACTCGCAGCGTCTGCAGCTCTTCCACTATCTTGTGGCCCTGGCCCAGAGCGACAACAGGGTGGTGCAGGCCGAGATCGACATACTCGGCGTCATTGCCAGCGCCATCGGCCTGTCTTCGCAGGACACCGAGTCCATCATGTCGATGTTCAAGAACGACCTCGAGAGCGCCTACCGCGTGCTGGAAATTACTTCTTCCGCCACCGACGAGGAGGTCCGCAAGGCCTACAAGCGCATGGCTCTGAAATACCACCCCGACAAGGTTTCCACCCTCGGAGAAGATGTACAGAAAGCCGCAGAAGAGAAGTTCAAGAACGTCCAGGAGGCTTACGAGAAAATCAAGAAATCGAGAGGAATGTCTTAGCCTGCAGGGCTTTACGACAGACTTAAAGAATCTGTGATGAATTTTGCCTGAGAGCATTTCATTACAGATTCTTTTTTTGTATCTTTACAAAGATTAGCCCCTGCAAAAGTGGCATTTTGGCGGAAGTAACTAATAATTCAATTATAAATAATTAATAATCAATACTTTATTATGACTAAATTCGAATTCAAACAGGGTTGCAAGTATGCCATGCTGGTCCCGACAAGTATGGGATTGCGCATTACTCCCGGGGACGGACAGCCCGTCCAGTGCAGTGACGTTTTCAAACTTTACGCTACCAGCGCCGAGACCAATGTAGCCAGTGTTTCATCTTATCTTGGACTTCCGGTAAAAGTGCTCACTACTTTCGTAGAGGGTAGTCCTTTCGCTTCTTTCATCAAAGCTAATCTCCGCAGCCGTGGAATGGATTTCGAAGGCGTCGAGGTTCCTCAGGGCGGCCCCTGGGGCTACCGCCATCAGATCAACGTAGCTGACAGCGGTTTCGGCTCACGCGGACCCCGCGTATGGAACGACCGTGCCGGCGAGGTTGGCCGTACCTTGAACGCCAAGGATTTCGACCTTGACCGCATCTTCGGCAAGGAAGGCGTCCAGATCGTGCACCTTTCAGGTCTTATCGCAGCTCTCAGCCCCGAGACTACCAAGTTCTGCCTCGAGATAGCAAGGGCAGCCAAGAAATACGGTTCTAAAGTAAGCTTCGACCTCAATTACAGGGCTTCATTCTGGATCGGCCGTGAGCAGGAGCTTCACGACGCTTTCAGCGAGATCTGCTCTATCGCCGACGTTCTCATCGGCAATGAGGAAGACTTCCAGCTCTGCCTCGGCATCGAAGGTCCCGAGGCCGGCGGCAAGGACATCGCAGCCAAGATCGAAGGCTTCAAGGAGATGATCAACCGCGTGCGCAAGGAATATCCGAACGCTCAGGTATATGCAACTACCTTGCGTCAGGTGAACCACACCAACAGCCACAACTGGGGCGCCATCATGTTCGAAGACGGTAACTGGCATGTGGTTGAGCCTCGCGAGATCCACGTGCTCGACCGCATCGGCGGCGGCGACGGTTTCGTAGGAGGTCTGCTCTATGCAATGCTCAGAGGCTGGGAGCCTGAGAAATGGATCCAGTTCGGCTGGGCTACCGGAGCTCTGGCTACTACCATGCTCACCGACTATGGCCAGCCTGCCGACGAGGACCAGGTATGGAGCATCTGGAAAGGCAACGCCCGTGTAAAACGTTAGACCGCCACTCACTATGCTTTACTACGCAAGAGGTTCAAAGACCGACAACATAACCCCGGACGAGGTCCGTGCGATTCTCAAGGAGGTCTTCGACAAGATGGGCCCCAAGAACAGGGTTGTAGCCCTGCCGCCTGATTTCACCAGGTTCAATTCTTACGCAGGCCCTATCACGGAGATGGTGTACGACTACTTCCAGGACAAGCTGACTGACGTCATGCCTGCCCTGGGTACGCACACCCCCATGACCGAGGAGCAGATCAAGACCATGTTCGGCCACACTCCCCGCGAGATCTTCCGCGTGCACGACTGGCGCAACGACGTGGTGACAGTCGGCGAGGTCCCTGTGGAATATGTCGAGAAAGTGTCTGAGGGCAAGCTGCACTACACCTGGCCCGCCCAGGTCAACAAGATGCTGCTCGAGAAGGACATCGACCTGATCCTTTCTATCGGTCAGGTGGTGCCTCACGAGGTTATCGGCATGGCCAACTACACCAAGAACATTTTCGTGGGCGTAGGCGGCAATCTCGGCATCAACCGCAGCCACTTCATCGGAGCCGTATACGGCATGGAACGCCTCATGGGCCGCGCCAAGTCGCCGGTGCGCGACGTGATGGAGTATGCAAGGCAGCATTTCATCAAAGATCTGCCCATCGTCTACATCCAGACCGTACTGGCCAAGAACTACGAGACCGGCGAGATGGAGCTCAAGGGTATTTTCATCGGCGACGATTTCGAATGCTTCCAGAAGGCTGCCGACCTGTCGCTCGAGACCAACTTCATCATGGTCGAGAAGCCTATCAAGAAATGCATCGTATATCTCGATCCCGAGGAGTTCAAGAGCACATGGCTGGGCAACAAGGCCGTATACCGCACTCGTATGGCGCTGGCTGACGACGGCGACCTGATAATCCTCGCTCCGGCCCTGCGTGAGTTCGGCGAGGACGCGGCCATCGACAAGCTTATCCGCAAGTATGGCTACAAGGGCACGCCCACAGTGCTCAAGGCTACCGACGAAAACGCTGACCTGCAGGAGAACCTGGGCGCTTCTGCCCACCTCATCCACGGTTCGAGCGAAGGCCGCTTCCGCATCACCTACTGCCCGGGTCCTGCCATGAGCAGGGAAGAGATCGAGGGCGTAGGTTTCATCTACGGCGACCTGAACGAGATGCTTGCCAAATACCCGATCGACAAGATGAAGGACGGCTGGAACACGCTGCCTTCAGGCGAGGAGGTCTACTACATTTCCAACCCTGCGCTCGGGCTTTGGGCGCACCCCGACAGATTCAAGGATTAACAAATACTATAATACATGGCTAAAAAATCAGACATTGGCCTTATCGGCCTGGCGGTGATGGGTGAGAACCTCGTGCTCAACATGGAGAGCAAGGGTTTCCGCGTAAGCGTCTTCAACCGCACCGTATCTAAAGTTGAAAATTTCATGAATGCCCGCGCCAAGGGTAAGAACATCTACGGCGCTATGTCTCTCGAAGACCTCGTGGCTTCTCTGGAGCGTCCGCGCAAGGTTATGCTTATGGTCAAGGCCGGACAGGCTGTCGACGATTTCATTGACAAGCTCATCCCGTTGCTGGAGCCCGGCGACATCATCATCGACGGCGGTAACACCCACTATCCCGACACCAACCGTCGTACCGCATACGTAGAGAGCAAAGGTCTGCTCTACATCGGTACCGGCGTTTCAGGTGGAGAGGAAGGCGCCCTCAAGGGTCCGTCCCTGATGCCCGGCGGTTCAAAGGCTGCATGGCCCATCGTAGCTCCCATTTTCCAGAAGATCTGCGCACAGGTGGCTGACGGCCCTTGCTGCGACTGGGTAGGCGAGAACGGTGCAGGCCACTTCGTAAAGATG
>JAFYZI010000019.1 GCA_017548725.1 Bacteroidales bacterium | reverse complement strand
GTTCTAATCCAGCCCCGTCACATACACAACCCCTTCAGACACGCGGAAGCGCACGTTGCGACCATTAAAAAACAAGCCGTATCCGCGCTGCGGATCATCCATATATTGCGGCCTCGGGTCGCAGGCCAGCAGCTGCTTGAGAGCCGCCAGATCGTCCTGCGAGAACTCCGCAGCCAAAGCCTCCGGCACCTCCACCTCCAGCGCCTTCCAGCTGTTGCCGTCCACGAAGCCGCTTCTGGCTTCCGGGTGGCTGTCGGCGTAAGTCACGTAAGGCTTGATGTCATAGATGGGCGTGCCGTCGGCCAGGTCGGCCCCGAGCACATGGATAATCCCCTTGTCAGCCTCTATGGATTCTATCCGCACGCTGGACAGGCCCAGCGGATTCGGGCGGAAAGGCGAACGGCTGGCAAACACGCCGACCCTCTCGTTCCCGCCGAGGCGCGGCGGGCGCACCGTACGATTGTCAGAAGGTCCGTTCAGAGAAAACTCCCAGATCAGCCAGATGTAGTCGAAGCCTTCCAGGCCGCGCAATGCGTCCGGATTGTCGAAGGGCGCCACGAGACGCACCTCCCCCTTGAGGCCGGCGGCGATTCCGCTCTGCCTCGGGACTCCGAATTTCCCGCTGACGGGAGATCTGAAAAATGCAATCGGCCGGATTTCCATTTGAAAAGGAATGTTCCGGCCGAAATTAACAAATATTTAAAGAAATGCTTATAGGGTCAGTGTCAAACCTGCCATGAAGTTGATGCCCGGCATGGGGTAGCCTGCGTTGATTTCATATTTCTGGTTGAGAAGGTTGTCGCCGCTTGCCCAAATTCCCAGCCAGGGTGTAAGCTGGTAGCTGGCATTGAGATTCGCAAGGAAGAAGTTCTCCTTCACCGGCTTGTCTCCCACTGCTGTGTAGAGTCCGGCCACTTCCATTCCGCCTGCTGAGATATGCAACTTGTCCTTGTGGTACTGCAGGCCGAGGTAGGCGGTAAGCTCAGGAGCTGCGATCACAGGGTTTCTCATGTGCAGGAAGCTTCCGTTGGTAATCAGGCTCCAGCTGCTGTTGATGCGCCAGCGCAGCTCCAGCTCGGCGCCGGAGTTCTCCACCGGACCGGTGTTTACATTGAGAGGCTTGCCGTTAACCATCTGCGTCTGGATCATGTTGCGTCCCTTGAGGTAGAACACGTTCAGGCCGTAGGTCACATTATCCCCTGCGGGAGCCTTCCATGCCAGCTCATAGTTCATTATGCGCTCCGGCTCCAGCTCGGCATTGGCCGGACGGAAGAGATACATCTCGCGGATGGTCGGCCTGCGGAAGCCCTTGCTTACCATAGCCTTAAGTTCGCCCTTGCCGATACGGAACGCCAGACCGCCCTGCGGCACGAGTTCCAGGCCGGACTTTGAATGGTTGTCAGCCCTCAGGCCGGCATCGACGGTCAGCCAGCTGGCCACATCCTGACGGAAGTCGATGTAGCCGGCGATTTCGCTCTCGGTCTTGTCGGTCATGGGCTCAAGGTCCTGCCCCGTTGCGATCACCTGGTTCCACGCCTTGCCGTGGATGCTCTGCCAGTCTATGCCGACGGTAGTGGTGTTGCCCTTGAAGAGGCCGAAGCTCTGCCATGCCGAAACGCCTGCCAGAGCGTCTTCGCTGCGGAACCAGTTGGCCTGCGGGGCAGCGCCCTCGGCGTGGCCGTCGTTGATCTTGTGGTTGCCGAAGTTATAGTAGAAACTGATGGCGCCGTCTGTGCGGTCGTAGTGGTTTTCAATAGCGGCGGAAGCCACTCCGCGGGTTATCCACTGGTCGGCGTCGAACAGAGGGGCGGAAGTCGCTCCGGGGTATGATGCGTTGAAATGTGTGATGTCTACATCTGCATAGGCACTCCAGTTGTCGGAGAACTCGTAGCCCACCTTGCCGTAGCCGCCGTACTGCTCGAAGCCCATGCGGGGGCGGTGGTTGTTGCTGCGGGCGTACTGGCCTGAAACGACGCTGCTGAAACGCCCCTTGCGGACGCGGTTGCTGAGCACGCCCTGGAAGGTGCCGTAGCTGCCGGCGCTGAGATTGAGGTCGGTGTGCACTCCTTCTTCAAGTGACTTGCGGGTGATGATATTGACAACGCCGCCCATGGCGTTGCTGCCGTACAGCACTGAAGCCGGGCCCCTGAGCACTTCCACGCGCTCCGTCATCAGAGTCTGGTATGAATCGGCGATGGGGTGGCCGAAGATGCCCTGATACTGCGGGTGGCCGTCGATGAGCACCATCATCTGTCCGCCGCCGCCAGAGAGGCCTCTGACGCTGATGCCGCCGGCTGCGCCGGTGCTGACTCCGTAGCCCAGCATAGCCCTTGAGGTTACGAACAGGCCGGGAACGAGCTCATTCAGAGTAGGGAGCACGTTGAGGCGGTTGGGTGATGTGATTTCTTCGTGGCTGACGACGCTGATGGTCTGGGGCAGAAAGCCCGAGAGGGTCTTTGCCCTGGTGCCGGTGACGACTGCTTCGTCGATATAGTTGGTGGTAGTGTCCGGTTCCGATACGGCTGCATTCGCCGTAATTACGCCCAGGAACAGGCAGGCAATCGCGGCTGAAATAGTTCTGAATTTCATGTTAAGTTTCAATTTTTGTAACTTTGTACGCAAATATAAGGGCATATATCCCTATTTCAGTTTCACTTTTTGTTCATTTTATGTCCATTATTTCCTCACAAAGCGGAAAAGTCGCGGCCCCTGGAGCAAAAGTCTTCCTCTGCCCGCAGGACTACTCTTCCCCGGCCGCATTCTACGGCAGCCACCACATCCATTTCATCTGCTTCTCTGGGCAGGGCTCATTCCTGTGTGACGGCGTCCGCCATGCTTTCGGCAAGGACGACCTCGTGATCCTGCAGGGAGATTCCGGCTGCACAGAGCTGGTGTTCTCGTCTGACTTCAGCTGCAAGACCATCGCCGTGCCGAGAGGTTTCCTGCACAAGGCCCATAACGGCAATGTTTGGGCATCAAGCGGCTTCCTGCAGACCAAGGCCCACCCGGTGACGCATCTGGAGGACAGCGAGAAGAAGCTGCTGCTGAGCGACTTCTCTTCGATCGAGGGGAGGCTGGCCCGCACGGGAGATTTCGGCAGGCAGAGCCTGTATCATAGTTTCCAGGTGCTGATGTACGACATCTGGGACATCTATGACGGCAAGGCCGTTTCGAGCAGGCTGTCGACCAGCGACGATGTGGCTTTCATCTTCCTGAGATTCCAGGAGCTGCTGAAAGAGCACTGCGGCAGCGAAAGGGCCGTGGAGTGGTATGCCGACAAGCTGAACATTACGCCCCGGAAGCTGACCAGGGTCTGCCTTGAGGCCAGCGGGTCGGGGGCAAGCAAGTGGATCGGGCAGTACACTGCTATCCGGGTCAGGGAGCTGCTGGAGAGTTCAGACAAGGCCATCAATGAAATATGCGACGAGATGCATTTCTCGAGCCGGTCATATTTCACGCGCTATGTAATAAAGGCGTTCGGGGCCACGCCATCGGAGTACCGCCGCCGAATCAGGGCGAGATCCAAGGCGGAATGAACCGTTTTCCGGTTTTTTTCTATATTTGCGGCGTTTTTGAAAGTAACTAACTAACACACGATATGAAAAAGATTATTCTTGTTGCAGCTTTTGCAATGATGACAGTATTCGGAGCTTTTGCTCAGGAAGCAAAGGCTTATTGTGAACCCGCTCAGTACATGAAATTCGGATATGCCGGCGTCCTCGGCGCCACCAGCAACGTGACAGGCGGATTTGACTTCGCAGTAAATATCCTCGAGCTTGGTGTAAGACCTTATGACAGCGGCAAGATCAGCCTGGGCGCTGACTTCCAGCTGGATGTTTTCAATGCCAAGGAAGACTATTATTTCGAGTCTGCTTCTCACAAGACAGCCGTTGTCCCGGCCAAGGGCGTCTTCGATGTAAAACGTTCGAACTTCGACTTCCTGTCTTTCGCTTTCCCGCTCGATTTCACCCAGACTATTGGTGGAAAGCTTACAATCACTTTAGGCGCAAGCGCCAGGGTCAACCTCAACGCCGACACTTTTACCAGATATAAGAGCGCGGCCGGTGATTACTGCACTTTCGGTGTAGAGGGCATCAACACCAGAAGGTTCACTTATGACGTCCACGTCGCCTTCACCTATGACGACTTCGGAGTCTACGCAAGCTACAATCCCCTGGGAGCATTCGCAGACGGCTACGGTCCCAAATTCTCATTCTTCACCGTCGGCGCCATCATCCGCATGGACAATCTCGACGAGAGATAGCCCGCCGGCCCAGCTGACAAATAAAACAGCCGCAAGGTCATAGGACTTTGCGGCTGTTTTTTATTTCAAAGCGGTTATTCCATGCCTTCCAGCTGGACCCCTTCGACTTGTTTGAGACGTTCCAGAAGCTCGAGAGGTTTTTCCTTCTTGGGGACGTGGAGGATTATTTCCACGCGGTAGGTGTCATCTTTCTTGCTGAGGAAGAAATTGTCGACCTGCTTGCCGAGCTTCTCGACGGCATTGGTGATGGCCTTGTCGTCCTTGGACGAGAAGGTGACGTTCACAGTCCTGTCGCCAAGCTTGAAATGCCAGGCATTGAGGATGTCCATGCACACAAGGACCAGCAGGGTGGCAAGCGCCGACATGGCTACCATGCCGCTGCCCGCACCAAGACCGATCGCGCCGGTTACCCAGAGGCCGGCAGCCGTGGTAAGGCCGGTGACAAGATTGGTCTTGCCCTTGATGATAAGTCCGCCGCCGAGGAAGCCTATGCCGGAAACAACTCCTGCAGCGACGCGTGCAGCGTCGAAACGGGGAGAATCGGCGAAACCGTATTTAGAAATCAGCATGAAAATGCAGGCACCCATGCAGACCAGCATGTGGGTACGCACGCCGGCGCCTTTGCCGCGGAACTCACGCTCATATCCGATAGCCGCACCGAGCAGCGCCGCTGCCAGCAGACGGATAAAGAGTTGTACAACCTCTTTAGCCAGGAATTCGTTCATGATTATGCAGTAATTTTTGAGGCAAAAATATTAAAAATTATGGAACTGAGCCTCATCAGGGCAGATACATCTCGCCGGTGTAGGAGATGGTCTGGCGGTTGCGGGACGAAACAGTGAGGAAGGCGCTGCCGCTCGGAGATATGTTGAAGTTGTAGACGAACACATCCTCTCCGTTGAACAGGTTGATGATGATGTTGTGATTGCCGTCCTGCAGAACCTGGTCGTGGTAATGGCCAATCTTGGCCGTGAAGTCCAGACCCTTGCCGCCTCCGTAGGGCAGGTTATACGCCTGGCCGATATAAGGAAGATATGAAACCAGAGTGTCTCCCTTAACTTGTACGGAGTAATTGCTGACAGCCCTGGAAGCTCCGATAGGAGGCATCATGAGCTGGATGAGAACGGTATAGTCCTTCGCCGTAAGATTTTCCTGGACGGTCTGTTCGATTTGAGCTTTTTCTGCCGCAGTCATTCTTGCAGCGCCGCATGCCGACACCGCAACAACGGCGACAACTGCTGCACACAGATATAAAAATAACTTTTTCATGACAGGAGTGTTTTAGGTTATCTCAAATCTACTGATTTTTAAGCTAAAAAACAATAGCAACTTGATTCTGCGGCGGGAATTCCGTACATTCGTAGACCAAAGTCCAAAATCTATGAAACGATTCCTCACTGCAATCATCGCTCTGACCGCAGCCTTCGCTGCTTCCGCCCAGAACTATCCCTCACAGCGCCCCGCCGAACGCGACAGGCTCTTCCGTTCCACCGCCGTCGAGGCCAAGATAGCCGAAGTAACCGCGCAGCTCACCAACCCCAAGCTCGCATGGATGTTCTCGAACTGCTTCCCGAACACCCTCGACACCACCGTGCATTTCGGCAAGGACAAGGACGGCAAGCCCCGCACCTTCGTGTACACCGGCGACATCCACGCCATGTGGCTCCGCGACTCCGGCGCCCAGGTATGGCCCTATGTCCAGCTTGCCAACGAAGACCCGGAGCTGAAGGAGATGCTTGCAGGAGTCATCAACTGCCAGTTTTCCCTGATCTGCATTGACCCCTACGCAAATGCCTTCAACGACGGGGCGACCGGCACCGGCTGGCAGAGCGACCACACCAAGATGGATCCCAACCTGCATGAACGCAAGTGGGAGATAGATTCCGACTGCTACCCCATCCGCCTGGCATATCATTACTGGAAGACTACCGGCGACACTTCTATCTTCGGCGATACCTGGCTGACCGCCATCCGCCGCATCCTGACCACCTTCCGCGAGCAGCAGCGCAAGGAAGACCGCGGACCCTACCGTTTCCAGCGCGAAACCGCCGTCCAGACCGACACCAAGTCCAACAGCGGCTGGGGCAACCCCGTAAAGCCGGTGGGCCTCATCGCCTCCGCCTTCAGGCCTTCTGACGACGCCACCATGTTCGAATTCCTCATACCCTCGAACTTCTTTGCAGTAACCTCTCTCCGCAAGGCCGCCGAAATCCTCACCACAGTGAATGGCGAGACCGCCCTTGCAGCAGAGTGCCGCGCCCTGGCCGACGAGGTTGAGGCCGCCCTGCGCAAATATGCGGTTCACAAACATCCCAAATACGGCAAGATCTACGCATTCGAAGTTGACGGCTACGGCAACCAGCTGCTGATGGACGACGCCAACGTGCCGAGCCTGCTGGCCATGGCCTACCTCGGCGACGTGAGTCCCAAAGACAAGATATACCGTAACACCCGCCGCTTTGTGTGGAGCCTCGACAACCCCTATTTCTTCAAAGGCACGGCAGCCGAAGGCATCGGCGGCCCGCACATCGGCTATGACATGATATGGCCCATGAGCATAATGATGAAGGCCTTCACCTCGAATGACGACGCCGAGATAAAGTGGTGCATCGAGACTCTCCTGACCACCGACGCCGGCAAGGGTTTCATCCACGAATCGTTCAACAAGGACGACCCCGCCAAATACACCCGCGACTGGTTCGCATGGCAGAACACCCTCTTCGGAGAGCTCATCATCAAACTGATCGACGACGGCAAGCTCGACCTGCTGAACTCCATAACCGCCCGATAGCCTCATGAAAAAACTGTTTTTATCGCTCCTGGCCCTTGCAATTCTCTGCTTCCAGCTGTCGGCCCAGACCGTGCTGGACTCCGGCAAAGGGCATGGCGGGAGCTATGACTGGCGGATGTGCCGCGCAGGCGACGTCCGCTCCACCGCAAAAGAAATCTCCACACCGGGCTTCAACGCCGCCGGCTGGCAGGCAGCCATAGTACCGGGCACCGTCCTGACCTCCCTGGTCGCCAACGGAGTATATCCCGACCCTTACTACGGCACAGTCAACAAGCTGTCGGAAGGCAAGATCCCTGACCTCGCCGACGCAGGCCGGGAGTTCTACACATACTGGTTCCGCACCGAATTCGACGGGACCGATGCGGGCACCGGGAAGCGCGCCTTCCTGCAGGCTCTCGGCATCAACTACCGCGCAGAATTCTGGCTGAACGGCCAGATGCTCGGAGCGATGACAGGCATGTTCAACGACGGCATCTTCGACATCACGGATTACATCGTCCGCAACGGCCGCAACGCCCTGGCCGTGCTGGTCTACCCGGTTGACGAGCCTGGACGCTGGATGCAGAAGTCATGGGGCGCTCCCGGCGAGAACCATAATGGCGGCGACGGCAAGATAGGCTGGAACACCACCCAGCTCATGACCGCCGGCTGGGACTTCACCTTCGACGACGGCGTCCGCGACCGCAACACCGGCATCTGGAGGTCTGTACGGCTCTATTCGGAGGGCGATATCAGCCTCAGCAATCCCTTCGTAGTCTCAACCCTGGCCCACCCGGGCTATGACAGCGCCGCAGAGACCATCTCCGTGGAGGTCGTGAACAATGTGAATGACCGCGGCTACAATGTCAACTGCCTCGTGCGCGGCGAGATCGAAGGCACCGGCATCAGCTTTGAAAAGACCGTCAGCCTTATCCGCGGGCAGCGCAGCACCGTCACCTTCACTCCGGACGAATTCCCGCAGCTGCGCATCCGCAACCCGAAGCTCTGGTGGCCGAAGAACAAGGGAGAACAGAACCTCTACAAGCTGAAGTTGGAGGTATCGATAAACGGTGTGGTCAGCGACGCGCTAGAAACCACCTTCGGCATCCGCGAAGTAACAGTGACCACCGATACTCCCGACAAATCCAAGGTATTCATAGTCAACGGCAAGAGAATCTTCATCCGCGGCAGCAACTGGATTCCGGAGGCCATGCAGCGCACCGACGACGCGCGCATGCGCACCGAGCTGGCCTACACCGCCCAGTCCGGCATCAACATGCTGCGCCTGTGGGGCGGCGGCATTGCCGAGAGCGACCTCTTCTACACCCTCTGCGACGAATACGGCATACTTGTATGGCAGGAGTTCTGGATGACCGGCGACACCCGCCATCCACGCGACGAAGCCGTCTATTTCAACAACATGACCTCGACTGTCAAGAGGATCCGCAACCATCCGTCACTGGCTTTCTATGTATCATCCAACGAGAGCACCGAGATGTCCGGGGCGGAGGAGCTGCTGGCTCAGCTGGACGGCACGCGCCCTTACCAGATGCAGTCGGAGTGCGACGGCGTGCATGACGGCAGCCCCTACAAGCAGGTCAACCCGATGTGCCACTACACCAACACTGCCTCAGAACGCGGCAGCCGCGTCGACGGCTTCAACCCGGAGTACGGCGCCCCCACCCTGCCGGTGATCGAGAACCTGCGCAAGATGATGCCGGCCGACAAGCTCTGGCCGATCGACAAAGCCACATGGGACTACCTGGACGGCAACGGCTTCCACCTGATGTCGACCCTCTATGCCGACCTCGTGAACCAGTACGGCGCCGCCACGAGCATCGAAGACTTCGCCTTCAAGGGGCAGATCCTGGGCGCCATGAACGCCAAGAGCATCTGGGAAGTATGGAACTACAACCGTCTGGACGACGGCGACCGCTTCTGCTCGGGACTGCTGTTCTGGTATCACAACAGCCCTAACGTGCAGGTTTGCGCACGCATGTGGGACTGGTATCTGGAGCCCACCGCAGCGCTGTACCACACCATGCACGCCCTCGAGCCTCTGCACGTGCAGTTCGACTACCTGAAGAATACTGTCAGCGTAGTCAACGACGGCGCTGAAGCCTATAAGGGGTTGAAGATAACAGCCCGCCTGTATGACCTCGACAGCCGTCTGGTGCGCAGCTGGAACGCCACCGCCGACATCCCCGCCGACCGAGCCGTGACCGACATCCTGCAGCTGACCTTCCCCGAAGGGCTTTCAGACGTGCATTTCATCAGCCTTGAGCTGGCCGATGCGAAGGGCAATGTACTCTCGGACAATTTCTACTGGCGTTCGGACGACCAGTTCGAAGGGCGCGAGAGCCTCTCCGGCCCCTGCTCTTCCGGCTTCGAGTCTCTGGCGAAGATGAAGAAGGCCGCAGTGTCTGTCAAGACTCAGAAGCAGGCCGACGGCAGCATCAAGGTCACATTGAAGAACACTTCCGGCAGGATCGCCTTCTTCAACAGGCTGCAGCTGCGCGACGCCGCCGGAGAGCCGATGAGCGGGACGATCTATTCCGACAATTTCTTCACGATACTTCCGCACAGGACAATGACAGTGACGCTCACTCCCGACAGGGAGGGTGCAGCCAAGTTGATGGTGGAAGGTTGGAATACTGCCCTCAGCGTTTTCTCGCTATAAAACCGGCGATAAGCATTACCGCAAGGCCGGTAGCTATGCCCAGCACGTTCGCGTTCAGGTCGGCAGGATCTGTGACGCGCGTGGCTGTGATGCGGCTCTGAAGAGTCTCGAAAGTGAAGGCGATGGCTACCGCAAGGAAGGCCGAAAAGCTCAGGGTACGCCACCACGACTTGAAATTGAGAGCGAGGGTGAACAGGATGGGGAAAGGCAGGAACAACGAATAATGGACAGCCTTGTCGAAAGGAATTCCGAACAACGACTTAGGAAGTTCGAAGCTGACTTCTCCGCTGCTGAAATACACCCATGCCAGTCCTGCCATATACAGGCAGAAGAGCACGATCCACAGAACGCGGTAGTTAGGTTTGGAAGCCTGTCCTTTCTTCATGACGGGCGCAAAGATAGTGTTTTCAGGCGATATGCTGCAAAATCTTCTCGAGACTGTCGATGTCCTGCTGAGTGGTGGCCCAGCTGGTGACGAAGCGGCAGATCTTGTGTCCGGCGTCGTATGTGCCCCACTTCTCGAATACGACCTCCTTGCTCAGACGGTCCATTACATCGTGGCTGAGGATGACGAACTGCTGGTTGGTCTGGGACTGGACGACAGGCTCTCCGACGCCGTATTTCACAAAAAGGTCCACCAGTTTCAGGGCCAGGGCGTCGGCATGACGTCCGATGCTCTCATACAGGCCGTCGGTGAAAAGAGTATCGAACTGCAGCCCGGTGAAACGGCCCTTCGCATAGAGGATTCCATGCTGCTTGATGAATGCGAAGAAATGCTCCGGAGCGCTGTGGCGCGGGAATACTACAGCCTCGCCGAAGATGGCGCCGACTTTAGTACCTCCGATGTAGAAAGCGTCGCAATGGTCGGCAAGGAATTTCAGAGTGATGTCATTGCCGTCCGCTCCCAGTCCGTAGCCTAGTCGGGCTCCGTCGACAAACAGTTTGCAGTTATGCCTCTTGCAGACCTCATGGATGACCTTTATCTCCTGTGAACTGTAAAGAGTGCCGAATTCTGTGGGGAAGGTCATATACACTATGGCAGGGATGACCATGTGCTCCTTGTTGTCGGCCTCTTCGGCAGCCTGAAGCAGGATATGCAGCTCGTCGGGCCTGATCTTTCCGTCGATGTGGCTCGGCAGGACTATTATCTTGTGTCCTGTGAATTCGACTGCGCCGGCTTCATAGCAGTTGATGTGTCCGGTAGGAGCGCATACGACTCCCTGCCAGGGCTTCAGCATGGCGTCGAGAGTAACGGCGTTGGCCTGGGTGCCGCCGATCAGGAAGAATATGTCTGCGTCAGGATCGCCGCAAGCCTTCCTTATCTTCTGCTTCGCGCTTTCGCTGTAAGAGTCCAGCCCGTAGGTGCCGGAATATTCGTCGTTTGTCTCTGTGAGTCTTTTCAGAATCGCGGGATGCATCCCGCAGCTATAATCGCAATCGAAATAAAGCATATTGGTCAAACCTGTATTTTGGGGACACGAATATAGTTAATTTTTCACTACATCCACTCCTCGATTGCATAATCGACGGGGCGGTTGAGATACTGGTTGAACGGAGCTGCCGTCTTGAAGTCGGCGGCGACGCGGGCGGCCAGGTCAGGGCGCAGCAGGTAATCCGTATCGATGGGTTTCATTATCAAGAACTGCTTCAGCCGGAAATACTTCGAATAAGGTTTGTCGTCAGGCCAGCCCTGAGCCGGGCGGGTCAGAGCGCCGTCCCACATCAGCTGCCATCCCTTGCCTGGATTGGCGACCTTGTCGAACTGCGGCCCGTTCAGCATGATCTCTTCGCGGACGCTCTTGATGATGAGTTTTTCTTCTCTCCAGAGGCCGGCGCAGAGGAAATACTCGTTCTGCCCGGGTTCTATGTGCAGGTAATAGCCGGCATAGTGCGACTTGCGGCCTCCCTTGGCAAAGAACAGTCCGCACCATGTCTTGTAGGGCGGACGGCCGTAGAAACGCTGGTCCTGGTATATGCGCCAGGTGATGTCCTTGGGACCGAGGCCGGCGACGTCCTTGTCATATTTAGCGATGCCGGCCGCAATCTCCATCCCGAGATTCTCGTAATAACTCTTGATGGCCAGATAGTGCGGCTTGCGCGCATCGAACCATTTCTTCTCGTTGTTGACCGCCAGCTCAGCGTAGAACTGCAGCAGGTCGGGCATTGAAATTTGTGTCTCCATATAGGGACAAATTTAATGATTTTGCTTATTTTTGATGTATTGCACACTTGTTTGATAAACAACTTCTGACATGAGTCTGTCTTACGAACTTATTATACGAATCCTTGTCGGCGGCGCCCTTGGCGGCATCATCGGCATAGAGAGGGAGAAGAGGGCCAAAGAGGCCGGCTTCCGCACCCACTTCCTGGTAGCCCTGGGCAGCACGCTCATCTCCGTAATTTCTGCCTACGGCTATGACAAAGTCGCAGACCTGATCCCCATCGCGAGATACGACCCGTCCCGTCTTGCCGCCCAGATTGTGTCGGGCATCGGCTTCATCGGCGCCGGACTCATCATCTTCCAGAAGAATGTCATCCACGGCCTCACCACCGCCGCCGGCCTCTGGGTCACGGCAGCGATAGGCATAGCCTGCGGTGTGGGCCACTACGACCTCGCGATCATCACTACCATCATGGTGCTGATTGCCCTCGAACTAGTGATGGTTGTCGACCAGAAGCTCAACAAGCGCCAGCTGTCCATCACCATGACGACAGCCGACAAAGACAGGATCACCAAGTTCGTAAACAGCATCAAGGCCGACGGCGTAGTCCTGAGGGCTTATGACCTCGAAGTTCTCAATGAAGGCGATGGCAAGATTTATAAAGCTACCGTAGATCTCAGCACCAAGCGCATCGACTATGAAGAGCGCGCCTGGGACCTGCTGGAAGGCATGGACGGCAAGATAGTGTCGCACAAGAAATAATCAACCAATTAAAATACACTGCAATGAGCGAAGAATTTGACAAGAGAGACCTCAACCACGACGGTAAAGTTTCGCTGGGTGAAAAGATCGGCTACGGCATCGACGAGGCCGTGAAGGACGCCAAGGAAGTTGCTGCCAAGGCTAAAGTTAAGGCAGAAGAGCTCAAAGAGAAAGCTCCAGAGAAGTTCGCCGAGATGAAGAAAGACATCAAGGAAGCTGCCGACAAAGCTAAAGTGAAAGCTGAAGAACTGAAGGAGAAGGCTCCCGAGAAGTTCGCCGAGATGAAGCAAGATGTGAAGGAAGCCGCCGACAAGGCAAAGGCCAAGTTCGACAATCTCACTTCAAAGAAAGACGGCGAAGCCAAAGCCTAATCGACGTACTCGAAATACGCCACATTCTGGTCCACCTTCAGGTGGATGCGGCGGCCAAGGTAAAGTGAATAGTTAGGAGCGCTCTTGTGGACGTTCCATTCGTGTCCTGCGTCTATCTGATACATAATCGGGATCTGTCTGTTCCCTATCTTGGAATATATGATTCCGGGAAGAGACAGGTCCTGGCCCTTGTAATCGTCGAAATCCGTAAACTGCCCTACGATAATTCCGGCTATCTCATCGAGCTTGCCTGACAGCAGCAGGTTCTGCATCATGCGGTCGATGGCGTAGCTGTCTTCGCCCACATCTTCGATGAACAGGATGGCATCCTTCATGTCAAGAGCCATCGGCGTACCCTGCAGGCTGTAAATAAGCGACAGGTTGCCGCCGACCAGCTTTCCGGTCGCCTCGCCTTCGCGGCAGTAGAAGTTGGTGGTGATAGACAGTCCCGGCGCATCGCCGAAGAGTGCGTCGTGCAGGAATGCTACTGAAGTCGTATCCCCTTCCATGCGGGTCGCCATAGGCCCGTGGACAGTCTCGATGCCCATGTTGTTGAGCACCATGTGCAGGGCGGTCACGTCGCTGTAGCCGATAATCCACTTGGGATTTTCAAAGAGAGGAGAATAGTCGAGGAAAGGTATTACCTGCGCAGCTCCGTAGCCTCCGCGGGTAGATATCATGGCCTTGATGTCCGGGTCGTCTATCATGGCCTGGGTGGCCTTGATGCGCTCCTGCAGAGTGCCGTCGTAGCGGCCGTTTTTCTTGAAGAGGTTGTCGGCGAACTTGACTCTCAGGCCCCAGTTCTCGAACACCGACACTCCGTACAGGAGGGCCGTGCTGTCTATGTAGTTGGAAATGCCGAAGATGCCGATGCAGTCGCCCGGTTTCAGCGGCGCGGGGCGAATGTCGACGGGTTCGGGCTCCACCACCTCTATTTCTACGGTGTCGACCTGCGGAAGTTCTGCGAAAGTGGTGTCGACCTGCGGCGTTTCTATGCTGACAGTATCGATCTGGACCGTGACTGGCTGTGACGGCGCTTTGTAAGGCCTCATCGCGGCGGCCGGGACTGCCATGCCGGCAGCCAGCGCAATTATCGTAAACAGAAGGATCGTTCTTTTCATATCATATCCAGGATTTCACTGAACTTGCCGGCAAGGAAATCAGCTCCGGCAGCCTGCAAGTCTTCGGCGGTGCCGTTGCCGTAGGTCACTGCGATAGTACGGCAGCCGGCGGCTCTGCCCATAAGTATGTCGAAGGGGGCGTCCCCCACCATCACGGTTTCTTCGGCCGGAACTCCCAGCGCCTCGAGCACTATGTTCACGGGCTGAGGGTCTGGCTTTGCCTTCGTCACGTCGTCGGCGCCGATGGTCATTTCCACCAGCGGAGCCAGGCCGAGTTCCTTGACGTAGCGGTCGAGGGTATGGCGGTGGCGGCTGCTGGCAATGGCGATCTTCACTCCCTTCTTCTTCAGCTCCTTCAGGGTCTCCAGCACTCCGGGATAGAGGTTCACCGCACCCTTCTTGTCCAGCTCGTCGAACATCTTGCGGTATGCGGCGGCATACGCAGCCTCGCCGGCCTCGTCGAGCGGAATCAGGGAGCTGAAGCATTTCTCAAGAGGAAGGCCGATCACGCTGCGGTACTGCGCTTCGCTCAGCGGCTGCCGGCCCATGGCCTTGAAGGTCGCGGCCATAGTGGTCAGGATTATGCCCGTGGTGTCCCCGAGGGTGCCGTCGAAATCGAAGATTGCGAGGGATGTCGTCATACTATCTTGTAATAATCTGCCTTGCGGGGACGAGGTGCCGGAGCGGCGTGCTCGATGTAGCCGAGGGATACGCAGCCGACGCCTTCGTAACCTTCAGGAATGCCGAGGCGCGGAGCCAGCTGCCGGCCTTCCTCGCTCTCGAACATCTCTTTGCAGCGGTTGATCCAGCAGGCGCCAAGGCCTATGCTGTGGGCCGCCAGCAGGATGTTGCCTATCACGAGGGAACCGTCTTTTACGCAGTTGGGATTGTCGGCCTTGGAGAAGACGAGGATGATGGTCGGAGCCCCATAGAAAGGGTCGATGCCGGGCTTGCCCCATACTTCGGCGTTCAGCCTGCGCAGTACGGCGCAAACCTCCGGGTCCTGGACTGCGATTATCACCGGATCCTGCGTGCCCTTACCTGTCGGAGCCCATGTGCCGGCCTCCAGCACAGCCTTCAGCTCTTCTTCCTTTATCTGTCCGGGAAAGTAGCGCCTGATGCTGCGGCGCTCCCTGATAGCCTTTAATACCGTGTTATCCATTTCTATATTGCAATGTATCTAAATCAAATGGTTTTCCGCAAAATATCTCCACAGAGGAGCAGTCATCAGGGCCTGCTTGCAATAGCCGCCCTGCAGCAGTTCGCGCACGTCATCCACCGACATCAGCACCGGCTCGATGGCCTCCGTCGGGTCGAGATGCTGGTCGCCCATCTTCTCCACTCCGATGGCCAGGAAGCAGTGGCTGAGATTGTTCTGGGAAGACGGATTGGCGCAGAGCGTCATCATCTCCCTCCACTCGCCTCCGCCGTAGCCGGTCTCTTCCATCAGCTCCCTCTGCGCAGCGGCAAGGGGCTCCTCCCCCTCCTCTATCACTCCGGCGCACAGCTCGTACTCGGAGATCCCGAGCCCGTGGCGGTACTGCTTCTCCATCACGAAAAGCCCGTCTTTGGTTATTGCAATGACGTTCACCCAGTCAGGGTATTCGAGGACGTAATACTTCGGGTTGATGCGGCCGTCGGGAAGTTCCACGCAGTCGCGGCGCACTGTCATCCAGGGCCCTTCCCTGAGCAGATACTCGCTCGAAAGCACCTTGTAGTTGCCTTCTTTTGAAATGTCGAAATCCTTCATCGGCGTGCTCTGTAGAAATTCCTCGCAATTTACAAATAAATCGCTTAGACATAACTGTGCATGCCGCCGAGAATGAGATTTACGCCGAAATAAGTTATCAATACTGATAGGAAAGCCACAATCGTGTAGATGTGGTAGAATGTCGGGGTGCGGAACGCCTTGATGGAGCGGCCGTGGATCGAGAAGGCGTAGACCAGCATGGTAATCAGCGCCCATGTCTCCTTCGGGTCCCAGGCCCAGTAGGAGCCCCAGCTGATGTTGGCCCAGACAGCCCCGAGGAAGGTGCCGAAGGTCAGCAGGAACACCGCCGGAGTCACTATCACCTTGCTGAGGTTCATCAGGCTCGTCCTGGCCTCGTCGCCTTTCACAATGAGTCCGAGGATGCCGTTGAGCATAACCAGGCCCAGCAGCGTATAGGAAATCATCATGCTGAGCACGTGGATGGACAGCAGCGGACTCTGCAGCACCGGCATGAGGTGAGTCAGGCGGGGATTGGCCCCGGACATGGTGGCCATCAGCATCGTGAAGCCGGCCAGCAGGAAGCCCAGCGGCTGCAGCAGCGGCATTTTCTTGTACAGCAACGACATCGCCAGAGTAGATATCCATGCGATGAGCATCATCACGCAGTAGCTGCCGGTGAACGGAGCGTGGCCGGATGCGAACCAGCGCAGGGCAAGCACCGCCGTCAGATAAGCGAACAGCAGCCATGACACTACCGCCAGAGCCGACGCCAGTTTCGCCGGAGTCTTCTTGCCGCGGGACAGCCAGATTCCGGAGAGAACGAACATGATAATGCCGATGGTGATGGACAGCATGAACTGCACTTTGGGCAGACAGATGGCGTTGTAAGCCCTTTCCGCCTTGATGCGGGCTGCAGAAGGCAGCACTGCGGCGGCATTCTTCTCCTGATATTTCTTTATCTGGGAGACGATACGGCTGACCTCGGCCCAGTTGCCGGAGCGGGCCTCCTCGCGGAGCAGACCGAGGCTGCCCCGGATGAAAGCCGCCTCACCGGGCTCCAGTTCGGGCAGCTGGTCTTCACAGCCATACCATCTGACGGAGCCTTCGAGAGGGAAAAGTTTGAATGCAGCTCCACTGGCCGCGTCGGCGCGGATGCTGTATTTCTCTTTCTCCTTGGAAGTGCCTTTTTCCTTGGCTTTTATCTTAAGGGGACGGTCCTGCCACTCGTCGGGCCAGAACAGCCAGCCCGTCATGACCTGCTCGGCCGTGTAGCCGTCCACAGAAGCCTTGCCGTAAGCCTTGAGGCTGTAATCGCGGGCCTGGGTCTGGAGGGGGCAGATGCGGTCGTTGTAATATACATACAGCTCCCCTATCTCCTTGGCCACCTCTTTCGGAGCTACGGGGCGCTGGGCGCTGCCGGCCGCCTGTGCGAGCAGGGGCATCAGCACGAGGGCCACCGTCGCAGTGAGCTTACGAAGAGCCGTCCGCCACTGGCTGTCCTTCTGGAAGAAGAAGCCCAGCATCGCAATCAGCAGCAACAGATAGCCGGTGTATGTGATGCCGACGCCCCATACATCCTTGCTCATGGCCAACACCGAAGTCTGCAGGTCGTCTTCGTAATCGGCCTGATACATCCTCCAGCCCATGTGCTTGCCGATGTTGTTCATCGAAATCTCTATCTCGCTGCCGTCGTCCAGAGCCACCAGGCTGCGATAGTCCGAAGGGGCCATCGAACCGGGATAGCGCTCTATCTCGAATTCGCGCAGCGTAAGGGTGAAGGGCAGTTCGATGTGCTTGCCGCTGTCGGTGATGACAGTGCCGTTCGGCACGCCGCGCACGAGGCTGATCATGCCCTCCTGACTGAACAGATGCGTCACCAGAGCGCCGATCAGCATCACTGCCATAGAGCAGTGGAGCAGCAGCGTGAAGACTGCCTTGCCGTTAGTCTTGAACAGCAATATCAGTCCGAAAACAGCCGCCACGCCCCACAGGGCGATGAATGCCGGGTTGTAATAAACGAGGCTGAACGAGAAATCCGTGCCCCGAGTCTTTTCAACGAAAGTGGCAGCCACCATCGCCACGATGATGACCGCCATGCTTCCGAATGATAATAATTTCAGTGACCTGTTCTTCATTAAATCGAGTTGATAAATTCCACTACAGCGTCCCTGTCCTCCTTGCTGAGGTTGTAGAACTTTTCTG
>JAFYZI010000145.1 GCA_017548725.1 Bacteroidales bacterium | reverse complement strand
CACTACTACCTTCTGGACATTGATGTTCTCGAACTCTTCGATGCGGGTCAGGCGCGGATGGGCGTCGCCGTATTTCTTCTTGATGTTCCTGAAGTGGGCTATGGTATACTGGGTGAGATGCTCCAGGTTGTATTTGACCTTGGCAATTTGCTCCTCGGTGGCCTTGAGACGCTCGTTGGCCGCCTTGATGTCAAATTTTGAAATCTTGCGGACAGGCTTCTCGACGAGCTTCAGAATGTCTTCGTTAGTGATGGGCTTGCGGACGAGATGCTGGTATTCGAGCATCTTGTCGGTAACGTCCTGGATCTGTTTCTCCCATGTGCGGGCGTCGTTCTCCAGCACGCGGTATACTTTCTCCTCGAAGAATATCTTCTCGAGGCTCATCCTGTGCCAGTCGTCCTCCAGTTCCGAGAGGGTTACGCTCAGCTCTTTCTCGAACAGGTCGCGGGTGTGAAATGCGCCGTAACGCAGGATGTCGTTCACGGTCATGAACTCCGGCTTGCCGTCCTTGATCACCACGGTGTTGGGAGAGAGCACGACGGAGCATTTGGTGAAGGCGTAGAGGGCGTCGATGGTCTTGTCGGGAGAGATGTCGTTGGCCAGCTGGAGCACTATTTCGACCTTGGCTCCGCTGTAGTCGTCGATCTTCTTGATCTTTATCTTGCCGGAATCGTTGGCCGACGCTATCGACGCGATAACCGAGCCGATGGTCTCGCCGAAGGGGATGTCCTCGATCACCAGGGTCTTCTTGTCACGCTTTGTGATGGTGGCGCGGACACGCACGCGGCCGCCGCGCAGGCCGCCGTTGTATTTGCTGCAGTCGGCTATGCCGCCTGTGGGGAAATCGGGGTAGAGGTCGAACTCCTCGCCCTTGAGGGCCGCGATGCTGGCATCCAGAAGTTCGTTGAAGTTGTGGGGGAGGATGAGGATCTTCAGGCCGACGCCGATACCCTTGCTGCCCTGGGACAGCAGCAGCGGGAATTTCACAGGAAGGGTGACAGGCTCCACGCTGGCGCGGTCATAGGTAGGAACCCATTCTGTAATCTTGGGGTTGTAGACCACGTCGAGGGCGAACTTGCTCAGCTTGGCCTCGATGTAACGCATGGCTGCGGCGCTGTCGCCGGTGAGGATGTTGCCCCAGTTGCCCTGGCCGTCGACAAGCAGCTCTTTCTGCTGCATGCCCACGAGGGCGTCGTAGATCGACGCGTCGCCGTGGGGGTGGAACTTCATAGTGTCGCCGACAAGTCCGGCAACCTTGTGGTAGCGGCCGTCCTCATTGAGTTTCAATGCGTGGAGGATGCGGCGCTGCACGGGCTTCAGACCGTCCTCGATGTAGGGAACGGCGCGGTCGAGCATGACGTATGAGGCATAGTCGAGGAACCAGTCGCGGTACATGCCCGGGAGCTTGTATTTGTTCTCTCCGGCATTTATGACGCGGCTGAACTTGCTGCTCTTGCTGTTGTCTTTGGCCTGAGCAGCAGGCTCTTCGCTGATTTGCTCCTCCTGAGCCTCCTCCTGGATATCTTCCTGAGTTTCCTCAAGATTCTCCTCAGGGGCTTCCTCGATTCCTTCAATATCGTCTATCTCGTCGCTCATCGTGTTCCTTTTAGTCTTGAATATAGCCGAACCTTCTCAGCATCTGACGGTCTTCTCTCCAGTTGCGTTCGACCTTGACAAATATCTGCAAAAATACCTTTTTTTCAAAAAAAGCCTCCATGTCTACGCGGGCCTGCGAGCCGACTTTTTTCAGGGCGGCGCCCTTGTTGCCGATTATGATGCCCTTCTGCGATTCGCGCATCACGTTGATTACGGCCCTGATATCGTATCTTTCCTCGCCTTCCTTGAACTCCTCTATGACTACCTCGGTGCAGTAGGGAATTTCCTTGGAATAATTGAGGAGGATCTTCTCTCGGATTATTTCGGCGGCGAAGAAGCGCATGCTCTTGTCGGTGAAGGTGTCCTTGTCGTACCACGGCGGGCTGAGGGGGAGGAGCTCCTTGATGCGCTCGAATATGGCGTCGAGGTTGAAGCGCTCCAGCGCGCTGGCGGCGAAGATTTCAGCCTTCGGCACTTCTTCGTGCCATCTGGCGGCAAGCTCGCGCACCTGCTCCTGGGTGCTCTTGTCTATCTTGTTGATGACTATTATCACCGGGCAGTCGAGCTGGTTGAGCTTCTCGACATATTCGCGGTTCTTGTCGGCTTTCTCAATTACGTCCGTTACATAGATTATGACGTCGGCGTCGCCTATGGCAGTGTCGACGAAATTCATCATGCTCTCCTGGAGCTTGTAAGCGGGCTTCAGGATGCCGGGCGTGTCGCTGTAGACAATCTGGAAATCGTCGCCGTTGACGATGCCCATGATGCGGTGGCGGGTGGTCTGGGCCTTGGCCGTGACAATGGACAGCTTCTCGCCGACGAGGGCGTTCATCAGGGTGGACTTGCCCACGTTGGGGTTGCCGATTATGTTGACGAAGCCGCTTCTGTGATTCTTGGGAACTTCCATCATTCGAACGCGCCCATCATCATGTGGTTCAACTCTTCCTCACTGAGGAAACGCCACTGTCCGCGGCGCAGGTTCTTCTTGGTGAGGCCTGCGAAATAGACCCTGTCGAGCTTCTTCACCTTGTAGCCGAGGTGTTCGAAGATGCGGCGCACGATGCGGTTGCGGCCGGAGTGGATCTCGATGCCTACTTCGCTCAGCACGCCGTTGACATATGAGAGGGCGTCGGCGGCGATGGGACCGTCGTCAAGGGTCAAACCTTCGAGGATTGCGTCGAAATCAGCCTTCTTG
>JAFYZI010000144.1 GCA_017548725.1 Bacteroidales bacterium | reverse complement strand
GTTCCAGTTCTTGTCTGAGAAACGGAAGGCGATGTCGTCGCTCATGGTTCTGTTCTTGAGCAGGAGCCTGAGCCTGGGGTTGATTGCGTTGGTGTATACGAAGTTCGGGCTCTTCCATCCGAGGATGTGCTTGGCGCCCTCGGTAAGCATTGTGGTATAACCCATTGATGCTACAGTTGCGCCGATGGCGTCTGAATAGATGAGCTCGGTGTTGCGGAAGGTCACGGGCTTAACTCCAAAAGTGCTTTCGATAAGCTTGCTGTGGTCCTTGACCTGCTGCTTGAACTCGGCCTCGTTGGCTACTGAAGCCAGAGAGTGGGCGTAGGTCTCGGCGAGGAACTCGACGCAGCCTGTGGCGGCCAGGGCCTTGAAGCTGTCGAGAACTTCGGGGGCGTAGCGCTTGAACTGGTCGATAGCGACTCCTGAGATGGAGAAAGCCACTTTGAATTTCTTGCCGTTCTTCCTGATCATGTCAAGGAGCAGAGCGTTCACGGGAAGATAGCACTTCTGTGCAACCCTGCGCATGATGACCTTGTTGGTGAAGTCGTCGCAGTAGTTGTAGTCGTTGCCGATGTCGAAGAATCTGTACTGTCTCAGTCGGTCAGGTTGATGAACCTGAAAATAAAAGCAAATACTCTTTGTTGCCATAATATGATATTTTTTCCTATTTCAAATTCATTGCGGCCTGATATACGTCCTTGATCTTGGCTGCCGCATGATCCCATTTAAGCGAATTGACTTCGTCATATCCCTTCTCGCCGGCCATCTTGGCGATGGCAGGGTAGGTGACGAGACCGTAAATTGCATCGGCAAGGCCGTCGATGTCCCAGAAATCCACCTTGATGGCATATTTCAGGACTTCGGCCACACCGCTCTGCTTGGAGATGATGGTAGGTACGTTGCTCTGCATGGCCTCAAGCGGAGAGATTCCGAAAGGCTCAGAGACTGAAGGCATCACATAGACGTCGCTGAGGGCGAACATCTTCTGTACGTCGGCTCCGCGCAGGAAGCCAGTGAAGTGGAACTTGTCGGCCATTCCCAGCTGGGCGACACGCCTGATGGAACGGTTCAGCAGGTCTCCGCTGCCGGCCATCACGAAGCGTACGTTGTCGGTCTTCTGCAGCACCTTGTAAGCAGCCTCGATGAAATACTCGGGGCCTTTCTGGAAGGTGATGCGGCCGAGGAAGGTCACGGTCTTCTCGGGAACGCCGCGTTTTGCCACGAGGGTCTCCCTGTTGGAGAAATCTACTGCATTGTGGACAGTGACGACCTTCTCGGGGTCGATGCCGTATTTGTTGATGACGATGTTCCTGGTCCAGTCGCTGACGGTGATGACCTTGTCGGCCTCGCGCATACCCATCTGCTCGATGGCGTATACCTGGGTGTTGACGTTTTCACCGGTACGGTCATACTCGGTGGCGTGAACATGGATGACGAGGGGCTTGCCGCTGACTCTCTTGGCTGCGATGCCGGCCAGATAGGTGAGCCAGTCATGGGCGTGGATCACGTCGAAATTGTTCTGGAGAGCGAGGGTGCCGCCTACCATGGAGTAGCGGACCACCTCTTCCATCAGATTCTTGCCGTACTTGCCGGAAAATTTGTATTTGTTGTGGAAATGGTATTTGAACTCTTCTGTCTGAATCTTGCGCTCCTCTGAAGTAAGAGTAGTGTAATCTTCAGGATCTACGTACGGCATTATGTTGCTGCCTACCCTGAGGAATTCGACCTTTCCGAGGAATTCATCGATGCTCATCAATGTGTCGGCCGTCTCTACGTCGCTGGCATTGATGATGCTAATGTCGCTCTGGTCTTCATCTCCGCTTGCGGACGGCATCACGAACAGCACGTCGACGTCGTTGTGAGCCAGACCCTTGGTCATGCCGTAGCAGGCTGTGCCCAGGCCACCTGAGATATGAGGGGGGAACTCCCATCCAAACATCAAAACTCTCATCAGTTATTCTCCTTGTATCTTTTGATCATATAGATTATTGTCAGAATCTCGGTTGTGCTGAGCGCGGAGTTGATGGCTCCGTGAGGGATGAACGGCGGGTTGCCGTCGTACAGCTCGGCTACCGCGCCGATGCCGTGGATCGTCATGTCTTCCTCGAAGCCCTTGATGAGCGACTCGGCTTCATGTGCGAACGAGGCGCCGTGGAGCTTGAAGCAGGCTGTGGTATAAAGACCGAGCAGCCATGGCCTGGTTGAACCGTTGTGGGAAGCGAGGTCGCGGGCGTAGTGGTCTCCGTCGTAAGTGTCCTTGTAGAACGGGTTCTTGGGAGCCAGGGTCCTGATGCCGCGCGGAGTCACGAGCTCACGCTTCACAGCCTTGAGCACTTCGTTCTGGGCGATGTCGCTGATCGGGCTGTACTGGAGGGCGCAGGCGAAGAGCTGGTTGGGACGCATGAAAACGTTCTGGCCCTTGCCGTCTACATAGTCGGCGAGGTGGTTGCGGTCCTTGACCCAGAACATGTCGAAGAAGACTATGTCGATCTTCGCTGCGATCTCTTCGAGCTGCTTTGCAAGTTTCTTGTCGGAGTCGAACTTGTAGCACATCTCGCTGCAGAAGCGCAGGGCGTTGTACCACAAGGCGTTGGTCTCGACCTGGTAGCCGGCCCTTTCGGCAACGGGATGTCCGTTGGTGTAGGTGTCCATCCAGGTGAGGGCTACGCCGTCCATCTGGGCCCAGAGCAGTCCGTTGTCCTGCATGCGTACTTCCGGCCTGCCGGCGATGTAACTCTTGATGATCTGCTTGAGCGTCTTGCCGTACTTGGTCCAGATGCCCTTGGCGTCGCCGGTGAAGTCTATGTAATTCTGCATCAGGTAGGCCATGCGCAGAGGCGCGTCAACCTGCTGTGATGAGATGAACAGATTCTCTTTCCATTTGTCAATCATGCCGTCGATGACGCGCAGGTAAGCCTTCACGTCGCCGTTGTTGTAGAGGGTAAGGCCTGAAACGGTCATGGTGGTGTCGCGGAGCTGGCCTACGCCGAGCCACGGGAAGCCTGAGCAGATCTCAAGCCTGCCGGCGCGCTCGAAGAAGAGCCTTGAAGCGGCGCTGCGGAGGTTCGACTCGAAATCTTCGCAGGTACCGACCTTTGCGAACTCGGAATTGAAGGTGCGCTTGAAGCTAGCCGGCTCGCAGACCTCGGTAGAGGCTGAGAACACTATGCTTTCACCCTTCTTGATGGGCATCTCGAAGAATCCGGGGACGAAGAGGTCTTCCTTGTAGTTGTAGCCTCTTCTCTTCTCCTCGGGATACTGGATACCGAAGTACCAGTCGGGGTTGGCTACATATTCTGATTTCTTGGACAGCTGCATGTTCAGCGTGGGCAGAGCCTCATACATCTTGAAGGCCTTGCCGTTAGGGATGTCCATGTAGTGGGTGTTGGCTCCGATGTTGCTCTGGGTCAGCTCGTGGATGCTCCTGAATGAGAGGTACGGAGTCAGACGGAGAGTGGTTTCGGAATGTGCGTCCAGAAGGGTGTATTTGATGAGCACCCTGTCCTGGTCGCGGACCATGAGGATCTGTTTCTGGAATTTCATGCCACCCACGCTGTAAGTGATGGTGGGCACGGGGTCGTTCTCATAGTCGACGATATATTTGTGACCCCTCGGCTCGAACACTTCACCGTAGCAGTGAATGCCGAGATTGAACATCTTGCCGTGCTGGATGAGAGTCTCATCGAGGCTTGAAAGGAGCGCGTGCCTGCGCCAGTTCATTTTCTCGATAGGAACAGCCAGCAGACAGTGATACTTGCGGGTGTTGCAGCACACGATGGTCGTATTGGCGTAAGCGCCCGTACGGTTCGTGGCGATAAGTTCCCTCTTGAGAGAATACTCGAGGTTTACGAGCTCAGCTTTGTTGAATTTCAGATAAGCCATAAGTATCGTATAAGTATGTCGTAAAATTGCAGTATGGAATCAGACCGCAAAGATATAAAAATCAGAGGAATTCCCCCGATTTTTAATCGTTTTCTTTACCAGTGAAGAAGCGCCACTGGAAGATTGCCAGATAGAACGCGCCCACGGTGATGCAGCTGTCCGCAAAATTGAAAACCGCACTGAAAAAATGGAAGGGTTTTCCGCCGCAGAAGGGCATCCATTCGGGCCAGGTTGTGTCGATTATGGGGAAGTAAAGCATGTCGACGACCTTGCCGAAGAAAGGCCCGGCGTATCCCCCTCCCTCTGGGAACAAGGTGGCTACCTGGGTGAAGCCGCTTTCGCTGAAAATCATACC
>JAFYZI010000018.1 GCA_017548725.1 Bacteroidales bacterium | reverse complement strand
CCTCATATTTCTGAGCCTCGGCAAGATAGTCGAAGTCCATATCCTCGAGGAGAGATTTCCAGAATTCAGCCTGTTTGCGCTGATTTTCAAGGTCGAATTCGTACAGCTTGATTTGCTCAGCAATAAACTCTTCCTGATTGCCAGCCATAAAGAGATCTACACCATAGTGGTCAAAGAGCCAATCTTCGATTGTCTGATAATCATAGTCAGCAAAATACGGATTAACATCATCGCCACCACCCATAGCCTGATTCAACAGGTAGTAGTAATAGATCATATACATCACTTCGTAATCTGCCTGATAGTCTTCATACCAAGCTTTCAGCCTAGCTGCGGCAGCATCATAGTTAGCTTTGATAGCTGCGAGAGCTGTGGCCTCTTCGGTGGACATAGCGAGCTTCTCGATCTCGATAGCTGCGAGAGCATCTTCGAGGTCTTTCTGAGCCTGTGCCAATGCAGCTTTTGCAGCGCAGAGCTGAGCCTCGTTATTGAGCCTATCCTGCTCCATTTCGTCAAGGATATTGGCGATTGCCTGCTCGTTCTGAGCAGCAGTAAGTTCGTTGGCAAGTTCAATTGCCCTTGCATTTGCCTGCTCCTGAGCTGCTTTAGCCTGTTTGATAGCGGCCTGAGCGTTCTTAACGGCTGCCTCAGCTGCAGCAACAGCTTCGTTGGCCTTAGTCAGATCAGCCAGAGCCCTAAGGTACTCAGCATGAGCATACCTCATTTCTTTAACACCATCGGGCTCGACGGTGGGAATACAAGAAGTGATGATGCCACCCATAAATAGCATCGCCACCAATGAATAAATAATCTTTTTCATAAAAAAATTGTTAAGTGTTTGTATTTGGTTAAACAATAATGCCAGTAAATTGCCTCAAATATAAATATTAAATTTTTACTATCAAAATTATTTGTTAATAAAGTTGTTCATTAATAAAATCTTGCCCTGTTATCTTTGAGGTCTGCTTCCTCTGCCATGATGCTGTTTACATACTGCTGACGGTACTGGGCTTCCTGTGAAGTACGCAGGGCGATGTCGTCCTCGGTATAATATGCACCAGACTCACTATCAAGCACTTGGAACATATAGACACCAATCTGGCCCTTTACGGGACCGCAGATCTTGCCCTTAGGAGCGGCAGCCACTGCACCTATGAAGGCCGGGTCGAGAGATGAAGCTGTCGATCCGAACGAAACTCCGCTCTGGTGACTGACAGTTGTGCCGAGAGCTTCGGCCATCTGCTCGAGAGTGCCCAGACCCTGGGTCGTAGCCTGTACGTCATCCGCAGCAATCTGCAGCCTCTTCTCAAGCTCCAATACATTATATATATCGGTGCTGACTTCGTTGATCGGGATATAACCTTCCTTGCGGGCCTTGGTTAGGGCAACTACATAATAGTATTTGTTGTCGACGGTAATCACGTCGCTAACCTGACCTTCCTTGGCGTCGAAGGCCCATGAAACAACTTCGCGGGCATTGTCGACAGTACCGATGCGGCGGGTGCCTTCGGTGATGCGGCTGGCCGGGGTGACGGGGAGGTCGTCCTCCCTCACTGCGGCGGTGAAGTTATCGTACTTGCCGTCAGCTTTGTCGGCAAGCGCGGTAGCCTTCATGAGATAGTCGCGATATGTATCGTCGCTCGCGGTAATATTCTTGGTAAGGGTAGCCAGCTTTACGCGCTCTCCGGGCTTGGTGCGGTCGGTAACCTTCAGCACGGCGATGGCCTGGATAGCAGACAGACGCACGGCGATGGCCTTTCCTACAGGCACGTCGAAGACGGCGTTGAACTCATTGAAGTTGTTCGACTCGTTGAAAGCCTGGGTCATCCAGCCCATCTCGCGCAGGTCTTCATAGCTGCGGCCGGCGTTGAGGACGGCGACTACAGAATCGGCCTTGGCGGCCTCACTCGGATCGAAGAGGGCATACCATGTATATACAGAGTCAGGCATAACCTTGCGGTCTGCAACGCGGACTGCTGAAAGCACATTGCCGTTCTGGCTGATCTCGCTTACAGGGCCGACGGTGACGCCTCTAGCCGGGAATGCATAATCCTGGAAAGCCTCCGGGATTTCATCTTTGCCGACATATGTGTCGCTCCAGCGGGTGTCGGAGTTCAGTGAAATGAAGTTGCGGGGATTCTCGCTGTCTGCGAACTCGGCGACGAGGGTTTCGAACTGGGCCCTCTGATCGTCGATGTCTTCCTGCGAAGGAACAACCTCGAACATCACATACTCGATGTCGCGGTTGGCAGTCTGCTTGAGCTGCTCCTTATGTTTCTTATAATAGTCTCTTATTTCGTTCTCAGTAACGTTGAGGGTGCTGTCTTCGCCGAAACCGATAGTAACCATGACGAAATCAACGTCGCTGGTGAGGTTGTTGTCCTCGATGGCGCGGCTGGCCTGCAGGGGGCTGAAGACAGAACTGTTGTAGAGCAGAGCGTCGTACTTGCTGTAGAGCTGCTGCTTGTAAATCTGGTCGCGAAGGTAGTCCCAGTATGCGGCGTATGTGCCGGTGGCGTCATAGTCGATGTTCTGGATAAACTGCGAAAGGGCTTCGCGGCTGAACTCGCCGTTCTCGTCGAGGAATGCAGACTGGGAGCTGAGCACCGGAGAGATGTTGGCACCCTGGGTAAGGTCGTACATTTCCTGGTCGCCTACGGCGATGCCGGCATCAGCTGCCTTGGGCTCGAACACGTAGCGGTCGAAAAAGTTCTGCCAGGTGTAGTCGCGGACCTGCGAGAGCTGCTCCTCTGAAGAGAGGCTCTGGCCGTAGAGAGACTCGAACAGATTCTTGTTCTGCTCAACGGCGGTGTAATATTCCTGATAAGTGATTGTTTTGCCATTCATCGAACCCACCTTGTTGTCAGCAGACATTCTCTGGAACGTGGTCGAAAGGGTTGAAGGGTCGACAATGAACGATAATAGCGAAAGCGCTATAAGGATTGTTATGAACACTCCGAGTTTTACACGGATGTTTTCAAGTACAGCCATCTATTAGTTAAGTTTAAGTTTTAATATTTTCATTTACAGCGGCTTAAGAGCCTATTTGCGCCAACTACAGCACACACAAGGACGCAAAAGTAAACAAAAATACTCTATTTAGATGCTTAAATTGTTAAAAACGTTGCAGCGGACCGACAAAATTAACGCTGTCAAAATAGAACCAGGTGCTGTCGCGGTCGATGCCGTAAGAATCGAAGGGGTGGCGGATAATCGCATTTTCAGCTTTTTCGTCGGATTCCATGCCGTAGCCCTGCATCAGACCCTGGGGTGAATACATCTGGATGAAGCAGTCGGTGTAGATTTTTTTGGCGTCGCGGTCCCAGTAGATCGTGTCGGTGAGGGAGTGCTCGCCCTTGGTGTGGTTCTGGATGTGCACATTGCCGAAGGCAAGCCACTGCTCCTGCCCCACGACAGTGTTGTGGCGGGCCCCGTCGGCATTGATCTGCGTCTCGAGCAGCCCGTCGGCCGAATATCCGAGCACTTCGAATCCCCCGCTGTAAAGTTCATATGCGTGGGTCACTCCGGAGGTGTCCTTGTATTCGAAGCGCTCCATGCGTCCGGCACGCATGTCATATGTGAGGTCGTCGCGCTCGAAGCGGCGCGCGATCATTCCCTCCACCGTCTGCACCGGAACCACGGAGAAGTCGATGGGGGGATTATCAACATCGGTGCCTTTGCACGCGGCAAGGGCACCGATGGTTAAGATTATGAGGACAATCCTTTTCAATTATTTGAGAGTACGGACTGTTGTGCTTTCACGCATTCCGCCGCAAGATACTGTGTATCCGTTGCCGTCCTGAACGTCATACATGAAGGCGTCGGCCTGCTGAGGGAAGTAGCGGCGATACTGTGCTGAGAGTTCGTTGGCCTCTGAAGCAAGGCTGGGATCTGCGCTGGCGGCTTTGTTCATATAGTCGACAGCAACCCAGTATTTGGCGCGCTTCTCAAGCTCGTTGCCTCCGCAAGGAACGCTGGCCCAGATGGTGCCGAGCAGAAGGTTGCACTTGCCTGCGAGCTTCGGGTTGAGATCGATGGCCTTCTTGGCTGCGCTGGCTGCCTCAGCATATTTCTGCTGTTTCTTGAAGTAGAATGAGCCGAGCTCGAAGCAGTAGTCGGCGGCCTTGGTCATGTCGTCGCCGCAACGCTCGATGGCGTCAACCAGGGTAGCTGCAGCCTCTTCGTTCTTGTCGCGTGAAGAGTAGAGCTTGTAGAGGTAGTATGCGGTGCTGGCGCTGGGCTCGATGCCGTGCAGCTTCTCAACTGCTGCAAGGTAGAGGTCGCTGTCGAGGCACTCACTGTTGCCGAGGAGCTTCACGATGGTGTTGAGGGTAGCCTTGTCGTCAGGGTTGGCCTCATAGCGCGGGGTGAAGAGGGCTACGAGGTTGTCGCAAGATGCAACGCCTGACTCGCCGAGCTTGTTCTCCACGTCCTGTTTTGCACCAACCAGCTGGCCAACGACCTTCTCGTCAGTATTCTCGGCGAGGGCGGCTTCGATGTGGCCGGCGATGTCGGTATATGTGTTCATGAGAACCTCAGGCTCGATAAGGCCGTTCTTGTAGAGATCCACGCCGGTCTGCATGTAGGTGGCAAGAACCATGGGGGAAGTCTTTGAACCAACCATATCGACAACTCTCTTCAGATGGTTGAACAGCACGAGGGGCTCGTTGCTTCTCCATTTGTAGTTGACCATGTCGATGGCCTTGTTGTTCATAGAGGTGACAGCGTTCTTGGGATAAGCCTCAGCGCGAACGTCATAGAGATTTACGAGAGAGTCGAGGATCTCTGACCTGCGCTGCGCGTCCTTAGCCTGGGTGTAAGCCCAGCGCATAAGCCTGGCGCCGTCGATAAACATGTTCTGGCTGGCAGAAGGCGGGCATTTTGCGATAGCCTTTCTCCAGGGAGAGATGGCGTCGGCCATATCGTTCTGCTGGAGATACTGCCTGTAGTAGTTAAGGTTCGTAACGCAATCGACACTGTCCTGTCCGCTTCCGTATTTACCCTGCGCGAAAGCAGGAAGGAAAGCCATCAGTGCCAGGATTAATGTTGCTAACTTTTTCATCGTCGTTATGGTTATTTGACAAATTTAATAAATAGTATCAGTTGTACAAAACTTTCTGGAACCACAAATCGTAGAGGTTGAGTCCCATCGAGAACTTCACGTAACGCTCCCGGACGTTGCCGGGGGTGGTGATGCTGGCTGCGCCGGCCAGAGAAGTCTGGCCGAGGTCGACGGCGAAGGAAACAGAGGTGCGGCGGTTGTAGACCGGCAGGGCGAAGCCCAGCGTGATGCCGTTGGTGGTAACCTGGTGGCCGTCTATCATTATGTATTGCGTCTTATGGTAAGCACCGAGGCGGTAGGTCACGGTGCGGAAATAGTAGCGCACGTCATATCTGTTGGGGATGAACTCGAGACCTGCGTTGAACGACTGTGCGACGCCGGTAGAGAAGTTGACTCCCGGGGTGGGGTCGAACACGCTCTTTGTCCAGTCCTGGCGGGTGTAGTCGAATCCGAACATCCATGAATCGGTCCTGCGGATGGTGAAGCCGACTGCTATCTCCTGAGGAATCTTGTATTCTACGGAGTAGCTGTTGTTGAGGGTGGTGTCGGTGTAGTTGCCGCCGGTGGCATAGGCTACGTCGGTGTAAGAGCCCTTGAGCTTGGAGCCGACCTTGTATGTTGCTCCTACGGTGAGGGATGTACGCTCGCCAAGCGGCTGCTCGTACTGCAGTCCGAGTTTGGCAGAAAAGCCGCGGGGCACTACAGTCCAGCTGCGGGACGCGGTGCGCTGGTATTCGTTGGTGTTGAAGTTGGTGCTGGTGCTGCGCTTTATCGTACCTATATAAAATATACCGTCAGCTCCGAGGCTGAGACGGTCGAAAAGAGTAACTCCCGCCCCGGCGAACACCTGGTTGATGCCGCCCTGGCCGGTGCGGAAATACTGCACGTCTCCGAGGGTGGCAAGCACTTCGTCCTTGTACTCATGGAAGGTGAAGGCATAACCGCTGTTGCTGTAAGGCATGATCCCGACCTTGAAGGCGGAATGATTATATATAGGGAAGGAAGCAACTACGTGGTCGATATTGAAGAGGTTCTTCGCGCTTTTGGCAAGCTGGCCCTCGGCGTCGGCTCCTGCAAATAACATGTTTGACTGCTTGACTCCGAAATCGACCATGAACGCATCCTTTTCGCGGGCGGTCACGGCGGCGGGGTTGAGAAGGTTGATGAGGCCGGGGTCCCGGAGTCCGAGGCCGATGCCTCCCATGGCTGCCGTGTTCTGGTCTCCCACAGATTCTATCTGTCCTATTCCGAAAAGAGAGTAGGGAGAATAGGCAGAAAAGGCTTCCTGAGCCGCTGCCGTGAGCGACATCACCAGAACTGCTGCAGATATGAAAAGTTTTTTCATTTTCAGGTTCATAACAATTCTATAACAGCCTCCAAACCTATCAGGACCAGGTCCTGCTCCACTGTCGCCTTGCCATCCAGAGCCTCCGCGAAGCGGACTGAATTGCCTCCGGTGAGGATCAGCTTGCGGCTCGGATGTGCTGCGACGTAGCCCTTTATCTCAAACACTATGCCGAGAATATTTCCGGCGGCCAGAGCGGTGTCCAGGTCATATCCTATGCAGTCTATTTCGCGAATGTCGTGGCTGTCGAGGAAATCGTCCGGGTTGAGGTAGGGAATCTTGGCGGTGTAGTAGCTCAGGGCGCGGTAGCGGGTGCGCAGGCCCAGCGAGATGGAGCCGCCGCGGTAGTAGGGATAAACCACATCAGGAGCAGCTGCGTCGCGGGCTGCGTCGATAAATTCCACCGTAGTGGCGGTGCCGAAATCGAACACAAGCTTGTCCTGCAGCGGATAGAGCACCTCCGCTCCGAAGATGGCCGCCATACGGTCGGCACCCATGCCGAGGGGCATGTGGGCCAGCACGGTCAGGGGGTCGGACGGCGCCGGAGCCTTGCTTTTCAACAGGTCGGCCACGAACTCCTCGTCGAAATTGACAAAGCGGGCGCACATGCGCTCCAGCTTCTTTTCGAGATAGATGCTGCGCTTGCGCACGTTGCTCAGCACGATAGTATCGGCTTTGCGGCCGTCCAGGCGCTTGCGTACATAAGAGATGGATTCCTTTTGTGTGGAGAATCTCACAACGTCGGCTCCGGCCAGCCGCTGTGACGGATGGGCCGGGCAGAACGCCACTTTGCACGAGGTATTGCCTATGTCGATAAGTATGTTCATGGCTTGGGCTGAACTGCAAATATAATAATTTTTATATCTTCGCGGGCAAATGACCGAGGGTCAGAACACTTTTTCTCAGGCAAATACCTTTGTCAATCTCGAAACTGTCCGTGGTACGGTTTCGGCGAAGGCCGTTTATTTCTCAAAAATCGCAAAACAGCTGAAAGGCAAAGCCTTGCATCTTGTGATCCTGGAAACCAAGAAGCAGGCCCTGTTCTTCTCCAGCGACCTTTACAACTTTTTCGGCGACGAATCCGTATTTTTCCTGCCCCTTTCCGGCGGAAAGAACTCCAAAGATTCGCTGAAGGGCGTGTCTGAGAAGGTGCAGCGCACTGCGGCCCTGACCGCCATCGAGAACTTCTTCAGCAAGACAGCGGCCGAAGACCTGCCGCAGCTGCTGTCCACCTCAACTTCGGTGGACATACCGGAAACCCTGATGGACCGCAAGGCCGGCAGGGACCAGACGGTTGTGGTTACATATCTGGAATCTCTGACGGAAAAGGTTCTCCGCAAGAAGACCACCCGCGAGAACGTGCTCTCTCTGGCTGTGGGGCAGCGTGTCAGCCACGAGACGCTGAAGGGACTGCTGCAGACCATCGGCTTCGTCAAGGCTGATTTCGTCACCAGGCCCGGGGAGTTCGCCCTGCGCGGATCCATCATCGACATTTTCTCATTTGCCGACAACCGTCCCTACAGGGTGGATTTCTTCGGCGACGAGGTGGAGAGCATCGCTCATTTCGATGTCGACAGCCAGCGCAGCGCCGACAGCCTGGAGCAGGTGGAGATATGCCCCGACCTTTATGAGAATTTCGAGGAGAAGGATTATGTGGATCTGGCGGACATACTGCCGGGCAAGACCGTAGTGTGGATGGAGAATGCCTTCGTGGAGCAAAGCCTAGGAGTGGCCGGGTATGAGAAGCATCTTGCTCCGGCCGAAGTCAAGGCGCTGCCTCAGCCTGTCTTTAACAAGAATTTCGAGATACTGGTGCACGACATCGCCGACAAGCAGGCCCAGGGCTACAAGGTCAACATACTTTCTGTCAATCCCAACCAGGTGTTCCGCATGCAGCAGGTGCTGCGGGAATTCTCATCTTCGCAGGCCATCATACCGCCGGCTTTCATGGACCTTTCGCTGCATGAAGGCTATGTGGACTGTGTTTCCAAGAACTGCTACTACACCGACCACCAGATATTCGAGCGCTACCACAAGATAAAGGTGCGCCGCGAAGTGGCTCCGGCAGAAAGGCTCACCATCAACGACCTGATGAGCTTCAACATCGGAGATTATGTAGTGCACATCGACCATGGCATCGGGCAGTTCGGCGGTCTGGTGAAGACTGTCATAGGCGACAAGGTGCAGGAGGCAGTGAAGCT
>JAFYZI010000017.1 GCA_017548725.1 Bacteroidales bacterium | reverse complement strand
TACAGTTTCTTTAGCGCACGGGCGAGCTGGTCGGGGCAGCTGGTGCCGCGGCCGTTGCAGTCGATACCTTCGAGAAGAGCGATAACCTCGGCTACGGGGCGGCCGATGCAGAGCTTCGACACCCCCTGGGTGTTGCCGTTGCAGCCGCCGGTATAGCGCACGCTGCGGATGATGTCACCCTCAGTCTCAATGTCGATCCGGGTAGAGCAGACGAAGTCGCAGGTCTGGAAGGAAGTTTTCCTGATGCCGTCCCCGGCAGTGTCGGAAAGAAGTTGTACGTCGTACATGGCGTGTATTTCTTGATAAAACGATACGGTAAAATTACACTATTTATATATACAATGACTAAATTTGTCAGAAACAACGATAAACTTAACGGACTATGTTCAAAAGGATCCTTCCCCTGCTTGCTCTCATCTTCGTGAGCCTTCACTCACAGGCCCAGACGCCTGACCCCAATTTCTTCATCTACCTCTGCTTCGGTCAGTCAAACATGGAAGCCGGCGCCCGTCCTGCCGAGCAGGACAAAGATTTCAACGACCCGCGTTTCCAGTTCATGGCAGCCGTGGACATGCCCCGCTACAACCGCGTGCGCAACAACTGGTACACTGCAGTGCCGCCCATCTGCCGCGAGACCAACAACATGGGTCCGGTCGATTTCTTCGGCCGAAAGATGATCGAAGTTCTGCCCCAGCAGTATAAAGTCGGTGTCATCAACGTCTCTGTCGCCGGCGCGAAGCTGGAGCTCTGGGACAAGGATGCCTGCGAAGATTATCTGGCAATGGAAGCCGCCGACCCCTCACGCAGCTGGCTGATCGGCATGGCCAAGGAATACGGCATGAGCCCTTACCAGCGCCTTCTGGAAACTGCCCGCGAGGCCCAGAAATACGGCGTCATCAAGGGTATGCTGCTCCATCAGGGCGAGTCCAATCCTGACGACAGCACCTGGTGCGGCCGCGTGAAGAAGATCCACGACGACCTCTGCGCCGAGCTGGGTCTTGATCCCGCGAAGATTCCGCTGCTGGCCGGAGAGTTGAAATACGCTGAGCAGGACGGTGTCTGCGCCGCTTTCAACGACGTAGTGCTGTCCCACCTGCCGGAAGTGATGCCCAACGGGTATGTCATCTCTGCCCTCGGCTGCGAGAGCACCGGAGACCAGTTCCACTTCAGCACCGAAGGCATGCGTCTGATGGGTTACCGCATGGCTGACAAGATGCTGGAGCTCCAGGGCTTCAAGAAGCCTGAGAAACGCACCGTCACCCTCAGCCCGAAGAAACTCGGCATCAACGTCAGCCCCACCCTGGCCGGAATCTTCTTCGAGGACATCAACCAGAGCGTGGACGGCGGCATCAGCGCCCAGCTGATCCAGAACAACTCGTTCCAGGCCTACAACGTTCCTGACGGACCGGCCAACGAGTTCTCGACCTGCGACACAGTATTCTTCGGTTGGACAGTCGTCAGCAAGGAAGGAGCGCAGGGCCAGGCCCGCGCGGTGGACGACAAGCCGCTGGTGAAGAATCTGCAGCGCTGGTATGACTTCGACCCGAACGACAAATATGACGATGCTCTGCGCTATGAGCAGTATTCAGTCCGTTTCGACATAGAGAATCCCGGTGAAGGCTACGGCATCGCTGCCAACGGCTTCGGCATTGCCGAGTACAAGCGCGGCCCGGGCGTGATTTATTCCAACAACACGCAGACTCCCTCGATCCCCGCAGTGCAGGGTGTAAGCTACGACCTTGGCCTCTACCTGCAGGGAGCAGGATATAAAGGCAACATCTCAGTCTATCTGGAAGACGCCCAGGGAAATGTCAATTCTAACGTAGTTCGCTTCTCCGGCCTCACCGGCGACTGGAAGCAGTTCCAGGCCCAGCTCAGGGCGGAGCGCTCGGTGGACAGCCGTCTGGCCATCGTGGCTGACGCAGCCGGAACCTTCTGGCTGGACTTCGTCACCCTCGTGCCCGAAGCCTCGCAGCTCTGGAAGGGCGGCAAATACGGCCCGTTCCGCAAAGACCTGCTGGAAGCTCTGGAAGCCCTCCACCCTACCTTCATGCGCTTCCCCGGCGGATGTGCTTCGGAAGGTCCCAACTATTTCGGACAGGTATTCTGGAAGAACTCGATCGGCCCTCGCGAGGAGCGCATCGGATTCCGCAACCACTGGGGTTACTGGACTTCACAGTACATCGGCTTCTATGAGTATCTGCTCATGGCAGAAGGTCTGGGAGCCACTCCCCTGCCGGTGCTCAACAACGGCGTCACCTGCCAGTTCGCAGGCCACCAGTACGTCGCCCCGCTTGAGACCCAGGAAGACCGCGACCGCTTCTACAGCATTTTTGTCAAGGACGCCCTCGACTTCATCGAATTCTGCAACGGCAGCACCGACACCGGATGGGGAGCCATCCGCGCACAGCTCGGACACCCGGAGCCCTTCAACCTGAAATATCTCGGCATCGGAAATGAGAACCAGGGCCCTGAATTCTGGGAGCGTTTCGACATCATGTACAAGGCAGTCAAGGAGAAATATCCTGAGATAACGATCGTATCTACCGCAGGAGCCGCTGATTCCGGAAGGGAGTTCGACACCAACATGGCTATCATCGACGCCAAGTATCCCGACACGATTGTCGACGAGCACTACTACAAGACTGACGACTGGTTCTACACCAAGGGCGACCGCTACCTGCCCGGAAAGGTCCGCGGTGCAGAAGGCCATACATACGACAGGAAGAAGCCCACTCGCGTATTCGTCGGCGAATTCGCCAACAACCGCGACAACAACGCCTACTCTTCTGCAATGGCGGAGGCTGCATACTGGACCAGCCTAGAGCGCAACTCAGACATGGTTGTGATGGCTGCATACGCCCCGCTCTTCTGCAAGAAGGGCTACAACAAATGGAACTCGAACCTCATCTGGTTCGACAACCGCGGAATGTGGCGCTCGACCAATTACTGGTATCAGCAGCTGTTCTCGCAGGCTGGCGACCGTGCTTTCAAGATATCTGACGTAATGGACGGCAAGACAGCGGACAAAAACGTATACACTTCGCCCACCATAGACAGCGAAACTGGCAAGATTTACATCAAATTCGTTAATGCTGAGGCAGTTGACAAACTTGTTACAGTGAATACAGGCAGCAGTGAGGCCTATGAAGTTTCTTTGGAATTCGTATCATCGCATGATACATCAGTTAAAAACCAGGGGGACCAGAACTACTATTCAAGCCATCCGGACTTTGCTACACCGCCTTCATTTGGTCGTCCGGCAGCCGGCGAAAGGCCCGCATTGGTAAGTATGGCCTCCCGTTTTGGCCGCAGAGTCAAATATTCTGAACAAATCGTGCCTCACAAGAAGGATTATGGTACAATTATTAAGAGTTTCACCTTCACAATGCCCGAAAATTCCATCGGAATCTTAATATTGTCGCCAAAACATTAGCATTTATGACATTCGGATTTAGGTTAGGTGTTAATAAGTATCTTTGATGAAACACTTGAACCAATTTTAACCTAATCTAAATCTATGACAAGGCTTTTTATTAAAAAGGTAGCATCGATCGCACTGGTCTTTGCTATCAGCCTTCTGGGCATGAATTCAGTGTTTGCCCAGAATGCCGTTCGCGGTACAGTCGTGGATTCTGACAACATGCCTGTAGTCGGAGCTGCTGTAATGGTACCCGGCACGACCACTGGTGTCACCACAGACCGTGATGGCAATTTTGAACTTCGTGTTGCCCCTGGCACCACGTTGGAAGTGTCTTTCATCGGCTACATCACTCAGAGTGTCCAGGCGGCCAACGGAATGGTCGTCACTCTCGAGGATGACGTCGAGATGCTTGATGAAACCGTTGTAATCGGTTATGGTGTACAGCGTAAGAGCGACGTTACAGGCGCAGTTGCCTCTATCCGCTCTGACGACCTCGTAAACCGCTCTACCACTGATGCTGCAGCAGCCCTCCAGGGTAAAGCTGCCGGTATCCAGATCATCAACACTTCCGGCGCCCCCGGTTCAGGAGCTTCTATCCGTGTACGTGGTTATTCTTCAAACTCCGGTTCTATCGGACCCCTCTTG
>JAFYZI010000143.1 GCA_017548725.1 Bacteroidales bacterium | reverse complement strand
CCGATGTCAAGCAGCTTGCCGGCTCCTTCGGTGGAGACCCAGGCTCCCAGCAGGATTCCGTCGGTGCCGACCTTCATCGCACACCTCGAATCGTCCACTGAGAACTGCTTGAAGCGCACTGCTACTCGTCTTTCTCTTCCTCTTCGTAAGCCTTGAGGAGCTTCTCCTGAACATCCATAGGCACCTGCTGGTACTCTACGAAGGTCATGGTGAAGGTAGCGCGGCCTGAAGTCAGGGAGCTGAGAGTAGTTGAGTACTTGTAGAGCTCTGCCAGAGGAACACGGGCCTTGAGGATCTGGAAGCCTTTCTCGCTGCCCATACCCTCGATGATACCGCGACGGTTCTGGATGTCGCTCATCACATCACCCATGCAGTCGCCGGGAACCATAACCTCAACGAGGTAGATGGGCTCCAGAAGCTTCGGACCAGCCTGCTTGAAGGCGTCCTTGAAAGCGTTACGACCAGCGATGATGAAGGCGATTTCCTTAGAGTCAACCGGGTGCATCTTACCGTCATAAATGTAAACGCGGATGTCACGTGCGTATGAACCGGTCAGAGGGCCTTCCTCCATCTTCTGCATGATACCTTTCTTGATGGCAGGCATGAAGCCGGCATCGATGGCGCCGCCGACTACGCAGTTGAAGAACTCGAACTTGCCGCCCCAGTCCAGAACAGCCTCTTCCTTACCCTTGATGGTAAGCTGAGTGTCCTTACCGTCGATCTTGAAACGACCGGTGGGCTCAACACCTTCTACGATAGGCTCGATGAGGAGCACTACGCGGCCGTACTGACCTGCACCACCTGACTGTTTCTTGTGGGTGTACTCAGCGGTAGCAACCTTGGTGATAGTCTCGCGGTACGGGATCTTCGGAGCGAAGAGCTCGACGTCGATCTTATAGTCGTTGTTGATATGCCATTTGAGGATGTTGATGTGCTGCTCGCCCATACCGTTGATGATGGTCTGGCGGAGTTCCTTAGAGTACTCGATGCGCATTGTAGGATCCTCTGCACCTGCGCGGTTGAGAGCCTCGCCGAGCTTCTCCTCGTCTTTCTCGTCGACAGCCTTGATGGCGCAGCGATACTTGCTCTGCGGATACTCGATAGGCGGGAACACCTTGTCGTAACCCGGAACGTTGAGGGTCTGGTTGTTCTTGACAGCTTTCAGCTTAACGGTACATCCAAGGTCGCCGGCTGCAAGCTCGGTAACTCTCTCTTTCTTCTTGCCAGCTACGGCGTAGAGAGTGGTGATGCGCTCCTTAGAGTCGTTGGCCATGTTGATGAAGTCCACGCCCTCAACAACTTTGCCTGACAGAACCTTGAAGTATACCACGTCGCCGAGGTGCTGCTCGAGAGCAGTCTTGTAAACGAACAGAGAGGTCTTGCCTGCGGGATCCTCCTTCGGGGCGGGAGCCACCTCGGTGAGGAATTCCATCAGACGCTGAACGCCGATGTCCTTCTTGCCGCATACGCAGAATGCAGGATAGAGGCTACCGTTTACGAAACCGATGTTGAGACCTTTGTGCATCTCTTCCTCGGTGAGCTCGCCGGCGTCGAAGAATTTCTCCATCAGGGATTCGTCGCTCTCGGCTGCCATTTCCATCAGCTCGGCGCGCATATCCTCGGCCTTTGACATGAGGTCGGCGGGAACGTCTACGATCTCGCACTTGCCGTCATCGCCGCTGAACTTGTACATCTTCATCTTCAGCACGTCTACGAAGCTGTTGAACTCAACGCCTGCATTGACGGGGAACTGGAAGATAGTGGGCCTGCTGCCGAAAGCCTGGTGAAGGCTGTCGATAGTGTTGTCCCAGTTTGATTTATCGGTGTCGAGCTGGTTTACAGCGATGATCATCGGCATCTTGTGCTCTTCGGCATAGCGGCCCATGATCTCTGTGCCTACCTCGACTCCCTGACCTGCGTTCACAGTCATGATGGCTGAGTCGCATACATTCAGGGCTGAAATCACACCACCGATGTAATCGTCGGCACCCGGGGTGTCGATAAAGTTGATCTTGTGGTCTTTGTACTCTGCGTAGAGCGGAGTAGAATAGATTGAGCGCTGATAAAGCTGTTCAACTTCGGTGTTGTCGGAAACCGTGGTCTTGCCCTCTACGGTGCCGCGGCGGTCGATGACCTTGCCTTCATACAACATCGCTTCCGCTAGCGTGGTCTTACCGCTGCGGGTGCCACCTATGAGTACGACGTTGCGAATCTTGTCAGTAGTGTAATTCTTCATTATGATTTAAATATTTAATTATTTGATATTTACCCATTTTAAATGTAGCCGACAAATGTAAGGAATTAATAAGACAAAACCAAACACCTATTTTAATAGGCTTTAACTGGCATTTTCTTACATTTGTGAAAACTATCAATAACGACATGAAAACACTCAAGCGAAGCGTCATCGCACTGGCAGTGGCTCTGCTCTGCCTCCCGGCTGCGGCCGACGAGGGCATGTGGCTGCTCCCCCTGCTGGAGAAGATGAACATCAAGACAATGCAGCAGATGGGCTGCGAGCTATCTGCCTCTGACATCTACAATATCAACCATTCGTCTCTGAAGGATGCCGTGGTGCATTTCGGCGGCGGATGTACCGGCGAGGTGGTCTCTTCGAGAGGCCTGCTGCTCACCAATCACCACTGCGGCTACAGCTCTATCCAGCGCCTCAGCACCGTCGAGCATGACTACCTCACCGACGGCTACTGGGCAATGGACTTCAGCCAGGAGCTGCCTGTGCCCGGCCTGACAGTGACCTTCATGGAGAGCATGACCGATGTCACCAAGCAGCTTGAGAAGGCCGCCCGCAAGGCGAAAGACGACAATCAGCGCGACAGCTTGATGAACGCCGCCGCCCAGAAGATGATCGACGAGGCTGTCGGCGGCAACAAGTTCCTCAGCGCAACTGTATCTGCCCTCTACGGCGGCAACTATTTCTAT